>JAHCBB010000012.1 GCA_019634635.1 Verrucomicrobiia bacterium | reverse complement strand
ACCGTGGCCAATCGTCATCACCGCCCACCGCCCACCGATCACTCGACCGGGTTTGCCGCACTCCAGCCCCGGACAAAGCCGACGCACTGTGCGACGTCGGGCACGGAGTGGTCCCAGTTGAACTCGTACTCGATGCTGATGTTGCCCTCGAAGTTCTGGTGCCGCAGTTCGGACAGGACCGCCGCCATGTCGGTGCCCCCCGTGCCGAAGGGGACGTCGTGCTGGCCGGGACCCAGCTTCAGGCGCTCCTTGGCGTGCAGGGACACCACCCGTCCGGACAGGATCCGGAGCCCGTCCACCGCCGGAATTCCGCTGGTCTGCCAGTGTCCGATGTCCGCACAGGCGCCAATCCTTGGATCCCGGTTCTTCACCAGATCCATCACCCATTGGGGATCCCACAGCGTGTAGGACGGATTGTTCGGTTGACGGGCATGGTTGTGGAACGCCACGCGGATGTCGTATTCGCGGACGAGCGGTTCAAACGTGTCCATGGCATCGGTGGATTCCGTCGTGATCGCGTACAACCCCAGCGCCTTCGCGAAGTCGAACACCTTCCGGGCGCCGGCTTCATCCCGGGGGATGCCCACCACACCGTAGTTGACCGCCCTGATGCCGTGTTTCTGAAGCTTGTCCTTGAGTTGTTGAAGGGCGGCCGGGTCCATGTCATGGCCCACCTTGACTCCGCGGTCGTCCGGGCTCAGTGGCTGTCCGGGGTAGAACTCGATGACCTTCCCGCCCGCCGCCTCGGTCTTCTCGATGGCCTCGAAGGCGGTGAATCGGTTGAACGTGTACGCCTGGCATCCCACGGCGAATCCCCCGATGCGGTATTCGGAGGGAATCGGCGCGGCCGAAAGGGGTCCGGCGAGGAACAGGGCCGCCCACAGGGCGGCACCGCGGGGGAATTTGGCGAGCGAGGTCATGACGATGCGGTGGGTGGGCATTGGATCGAAACCCGATTTCACTGACGAGAAAAGAATCCGGACGATCAGCGACCCGCGGCGCCCTCTGACATCTGGCCGGTCACGCCGCGAGCGGGCGGCATGGGCTGGGGCACGGACCCTGCCACGCGTCCCACGGTGCGACGCCAGGCATCGCGTTCCGACGGCGAAAGCTGCTGCCATCGTTCGGCGCTGACGAGAAAGGCCTCCCGCTGCGCGGGCGCCATCTCCAGGTATCGGCGGAGACCCCGCACCACCTGCTCGCGTTGAGGCTCCGGAAGCTGCTGCAGCTGGACGAGGGTCTGTTCCGCCCGCGACCGATCTCCCGGGGTCATGCGCTTGAGGATCTTTGTCCGTTCGGACCGGTTGAGTGTCAGGAACCGCTGAAGGTCGTCAGGACCCGTGGCTGGGCCTGCTGCGGTGCCACGAGTCCGAAGCGGGGGCGGCATGGCGGCGGTCGCGGCCCCGGTCCGGGTGGCGGTATCGGCACTGCGCAACCGGGTGAGGAGCTCCAAGGTCGGTCGTCCGCCGGGGATCAGTTCCTGACGGCGCGCCTCCGGAAGGGCGTCCCAGGTGCGCAAGCGATCCTCAAAGAGAGCCCGCCACTCGATGGGGACCCCGGCCAGGAGCCGCGCGCGCCCCTCGGCGGGAGCCCGCAACAGGGCGGCAAAGTGAAATTCGATTTCGGCGACGCGCAGACGCCGCTCCCGTTGTTCCCGGGGCAGGGCCTCAAACTCCTGAAGCTTGGTGCGGATCAGGTCGCGGGCCGCCGGGGAACGCGCGGCAAGGAAGGCATCGCGTTCTTCCGGCGTGGCCGCCAGGAGTTCTCGGAAGAGATCGGAGGGCGCCTTGCGCGCGGGCGGAACCGGCGGCGGGGGAACCGGGAGCCGGATCGCCGTGCGTGACGGCGGCTCGGCCGTCCGGACGGCCCCTCCAAACGTCAACGCCAGCACCAAACTCGCAAGCAGGCAGGGGTTCATGGTCCAGGGCTTCAGGGTTCGGCATCGAGCACGGCCAGCAGGTCCACATCTCCGGGTGCGGCGGACGCCTGCAACCACCTCACGGTCTCGAAATCGTCGAGGGATTCCACCCCGGGAAGACCGACCGTTGCCGACAGGGCGGCCAAGCGGCTGGCGAACTCCCGACGTTCCACCTCCTGCTGGCGCCACGTCCAGCCGGCGGCGAGGGCCACCGCTGCGGCCAGTCCCCACGCCCCGGCCGGGCGCCAGCGCCACCAACGCCAGGCTGCAGGTGGGCGGTGCCGATCCCCGCTCTCCTCACGGGCGATTCGGGTTTCAATCCGGGCGAGAAAATTGGAGGACACCGTGGCCGCCGGCAGCGCGTCCAGCGCCTGGTTCAACGCGAGGTCTTCGTTCAGGCGTGCCCGGGCCATGGGATCTCCGGCAGTCCGCTGGCGCCACCGCGCCAGTGCTTCCCCGGTCAGCCGGCGGGACGCAACCGCATCCAGCCAATCGGGCGTTTCAGAAGGCTCCTGCGTCGCCATGGCAATGGATCACCGAATCCGGGTGAAAGTTTCATCGGAGCACACGCCCGGTGCTTTCGTGCCCGGCGCTCGCGTTGGGGGTCGGGAAGCCGTGTGCAAACATCGGTCTGGCTGACCAAGGATTCGGCGGCGATTCGGATCGCCCCAACAAGAAGTGGGGCCGGCGATCTGCAAGAAATCGCCGACCGTCTCATCGCTGCGGAAGCAGCGGACAGCGCCCCTGGGTGAGTTCCGGAATGGCGTTTCGGTGCTGCGTTTTGGCGGTCGGACGCCTAGCATTTCCGCAGATGCTGTCGCAAAAAGCCAAGTACGGGATTCGGGCCATGCTCCACCTCGCGAAGCACGGTCAGGGCAAGTCTGTGTTGATTCGAGACATTGCCGAAAAAGAAAAGCTGCCGCGCAAATTCCTTGAAATCATACTCTTGGAACTCAAGGGAGCCGGGATCCTGCACAGCCGTCCGGGCAAGGGAGGGGGATACACCCTCAATCGGGCACCGGGCACGATTCCCCTCAGTCGGATCATTCGGTTGATTGACGGCCCTCTCGCGATGGTTTCCTGCGTCAGCCATACCGGGTACGCACCATGCCGGGACTGCCTCGACGAGCGAACCTGCGGGATCCGGGCCGTGATGAAGAAGGTCCGCGACGCGACGGCCCAAATCCTCGACGAGACCACCCTGGGAGACCTGCTGGAGCAGGAACGGCAGCTTGAGCAGAGGATGGTCGGCCTCGATTTCCACATTTGAGCTCGACGGCATCCCCGGTCTGAACGGAAGCCGGTGCCCATGGCAACGGCGGACATCGCGCGGATCCCTTGAAACTCGAATCAAAAATTCCTTCAAAAATCTATTGCACTAGTAGGCAAATAGTTTTTAAATGTCCCCGTTGAAGGTTCCACCCGCCGCCGGGAGAAGTTCGAAACAGTGTTGCCCGCTCTGACCGGAGTTCCGGAAGTGTCGGACGTGCAAGGTCACTGAAACATGAGCAATTTTCGGGGAAGCAAACGCCCCAGGTCGCAGCGGGAAATCTTCACTTTCCCGAGAAGGTTCAGCGGAGAAGTAAATGTGAGGTGGATGTTGCCATTTCGCGCTGATGATTCCTGCCTTCATCGCTGAATCCGTGAAATCCACCGAACCTTGAGGATCCCTCGCCCAACGGGGCGGCAACCCGGCTGAACACCGCCGAAACCATTCCAAAAACCGCAAAAGTCAGAAAATGTCTACCTTACCAATAGAAAAAGAAGTTAATATCGAAAACGTCCCGAATCGTCTTGATGGACGGATCGGAAGCCGGCCTCGTGGATTCACCCTGATCGAACTGCTGGTGGTCATCGCCATCATTGCGATTCTTGCAGGGATGTTGTTGCCGGGCCTTGCGAAGGCCAAGGAAAAGGCAAATGCCGCGGCCTGCCTCTCGAATCTTCGGCAGTGGGGCATCGAGTGGGCAATCTACTCCGCCGACAACCGGGACAAGCTGCCCTCCGGAATTGTGGACGGAGGCTGGGCGCGTGGTGCCTGGTTCAATGCGCTTCAGCGCCAGGTGGGTGCCCGCAAGCAATTGCTGACCTGCCCGGTGGCGGTGAAGCCGCGTCCTCTGCCCAACGGAGGCCGGGGCTCCGAGGCCTATGGGGGTATCCGGTACAGCTACGAGATGGGTATCGCCGAGTTTTCCGCGGAGGAGCGGGCGAGCTACGGCGCCAATTTATGGATGTACAATGCGGAGGATGACATCCAAGGCCGGCTTCGGGAGTGGCATTGGGGCTCGTTCAACGTTTCGGGGGACACGACCCAGATTCCGCTGATGGGTGACAGTATGTGGCGCGGTGGCGGACCGCATTACGCCAGCCGGATCGCCTACAGCCCCTCGGACCGGCCGGGCGAGTACAGCAACACCGAGGGTTATGCCAGCTACGAGATGCAGCACTTTACGCTGCCGCGGCACAACCGTCGGACCCAGTTCGCCTTCTTCGACGGTTCTGCACGCAACGTCCGCCTCCGCCAGTTGTGGGAACTGAAGTGGCATCGGGAATGGGACACCGAAGCGTATAAGACACAGGTCAACTTCCCGGCGTGGCTGCGCGCCAATTAACGCGTCATCCTCAACTTCGAATTCCCCATTCGCACCCTTTATGAAAATCCCTGCTGCCCGTCTCTTGCCGGTGCTCGCCGCGGCGACGGTCCTCCTGACCGGCACTGCACTGCGCGCCGGCTCCGTTGGCCGTCTCTATTATGACAATCTGTCGTCCAGCTCCTCCCTCAACAGTGTCCGCATCGGCCTCGCGTCGCTGACCAATGCGGCTCGATTCCCGGACGATCCCTCGTTTCGCGAGCAACTGGACGACTTCACCTCGCTTCCGGGCGTTCCGCTGCGCGCGGGGCTTCAGGGGAAGGACAACTCGGGCAATGACTACGGTTCCTGGATTCGGGGTTACATCGAGGCCCCGGCCACCGGGGCCTACATCTTCGGAATCGCCAGTGACGACAATGGCGCTCTATTCCTGAGCACCGACCACACCCTGGGCAATTTGCGCCAGATCGCCTTTGAATCGGATTCGGGCGGGTCCCTGTTCGGTGGTCCGCGCCTCAATGAGCGGAATTCCGCCCCGATCAACCTCGTTCGCGGGCGGAAGTATTATTTCGAAGTGCTGCACAAACAGGGGGGCGGGGGCGCGTTTATCCAGGTTGGATGGCAGCGCCCGGACGGCATCCAGGAGATCATTCCGGCGCTCCACCTTTCTCAATATCCCATTGACCCCTTCCTCGGACGCTTCGAGACCAATCAGCCGCCGATATTCAACGGAAGTGGTTTCAACCAGGGATCGCTTCCGGCGGCGGAAACAGTTGACGAAGGAGCCGAGTTGCTGCTGGCGCTGGATGTGATCGCCGCCCAGCCGGTGACTTACGAATGGACCCGGGACGGCCTGCCGATCGAGGATGAGGATCTGTCGTTTCTGCGGGTGGCCCGCGTACCGGCCTCGTGGAACGGGTCCAGGATCCGGGGCAGGGCGATCAATGCCTTTGGCCGGGCCGAGACGATCGAGACCGTGCTGACCGTCACGCCGGACACGGAGGCACCGGTGGTCCTTTCCGCGGAAACAGGAGGCAATCCCAACACCCTTCGAATCACATTCAGTGAGCCGGTGGATCCCCTCCGCGCGGCGTCCGTGTCCAATTACGAAGTCCGGCCCGCTGGTGGAGCGGCGCTCCCGATTGCCGCCGCCACACTCTCGGCGGACGAGGCGTCGGTGCTGCTCTCGGGGACGTTCAATTTCGTTCCGGGGACGGGCTACTCAGTCACGATCCGCAACCAGCGTGATCAGGCGACGGTACCCAACGATCTGGCCCCCAATCCCCTGGTGGTGCCGTTCACCTTCAGTGCCCCAACAGGGACCACCTACACATTCAACAACGGGCGTCCTTCTGGATTCCGCTTCTCGGGTGTTGCCGACGTGGTCGCCTCCGGAAGCCATGACGGCAGCGGGTTCCTCCAGCTCACGGACGCATTTCGCAATCGCAACGGCGCCGTGCTGATCACCGAACGTCGCAACGTGGACCAGGTGCGGGTGCGCTTCAAAGCGCGCATCTCCGATGGGGCCTCCACAACGGGACTGGACGAACCGGGCGACGGCTTCAGCATCAATCTGGCGGGAGATCTCCCCTTGGGAACCCTTCCGGCTCCCGAGGAGGGTTTCGTGCCGTTCGCTCCCGGCAGCCGGTTCAGTGTCACCTTCGACACGCACTCCGACGGTTCTGCAGATCCTGTGGCTTTTGGTGTTGTGCTGAACAGCCAGATTTTGACGAACGTGCTGGCGGGATCCAACGGTATCCCGCCGATCACCAGCGAGGACGGGCGGTGGGTGGACGTGGATGTGGACCTGCGCCGCAATGGTCAACTCACGATCCGCTGGGATGGTGTGACCGTTCTGGATCGCTTTCAGACGCCATTCGAGGCGATTCCAAACGCCCAGCTCGGGTTTGCCGCACGCACCCGCACCTGGTTCCAGACCCATTGGATTGATGATCTGAATGTGAACTATTCCGAGGGCGACTTCGGCGATGTGGGTCTTGCGCCGGAAAGCGTCATCGGCGGCGCGTTCGTTGAAGGTTCCGAGGTGCGACTTTCCGCGCAGCCGACCGGGGCGGGTCCGTTCTCCTACCAGTGGCGGCGCGACAGCCTGCCGATTGCAGGGGCCACCAACCGGGTGCTGCGCTTTCCGGCGACGCTAGATTCCGGCGGCCGGTTCTCGGTTGTGGTCCGCAATGATTTCAGCGAATTGGCCAGCCCGGAGGCCGATGTGGTGATTCAGCCCGATCGAACACCGCCGCAACTGGTGTCGGTGCGTGGCGTGGCGGGCGGTGTCAACCGCGTGATCCTCACCTTCGATGAGCCCCTCGATCCCGTCACCGCCACGGATACAGCCGTGTACAGTTCGCCCCTCTTCCGGGTGCTTTCCGCAACGCTGGGCTCCGACGGGCGCTCGGTCATCCTTGAAACCACCCCTCAGCGGTCGGGCATCACGTATCCGTTGAGCCTTATTGGACTGCGGGACGTCTCCTCGGCCGGAAATACCCTCACGGAAAGTACAAGCGTTCCATCGACGATCACTTATCGGGATGAAGTCCTCGGCGACGATCCGGTTCGCTACTTCCGATTCGAGGAAACCGTGGGAACGGTTGCGGGCACAGAGTTGGCCTCGGGGGATCAGGTCAATACCAACGGGACCTACGTCAACCTCCCCATCTTGGGCGTCCCGAGCCTGGTGCCTTCCGCTCGTGGCGAATACGCCACGCGGTTCGTGGCCGCGAATACCAATTACGTGGCTGTGCCCAATGGCGGGGACATCAACGATTTCCGGGGTCCCTGGGCACAGCGGACCATTGAATTCTGGTTCCAGGCCGACCGCGTGCCGGCCCCGGGATTGACCGGACTTGCTGCGACCGCCGGCCTCTATGAGGAGGGCGGAAACCTCCGGAGCATCCACGTGCACCTGTGGCGCGATCCGGACAACCAGAACCCGAACGAGTCGACGCTTGTATTTCACGCGTTTAACGACACCTCTGACGGTCCGGGCGCACCGTTCGGTCTTCGGGGGGCGGATCCCATCTATGTGACCCACACGATCCGGACCGGCGAGGTCTACCACGTGGTGGCTGTGTTCGATGGCCGCACCGACAGTTTTGAGGGCGAGCTGCGATTGTACGTGAACAACGTTCTGGTCGGTCGCGCGGGGGGCATCGGACAGATCTACAACCACAACGGCGACATCCGAATTGGCAGCGGCAATGCACGGATCTTCCTGAACCTTAACGGTACGTTCGGATCGTTCGACGGTACCATTGACGAGCTGTCCATCTACAATTCGGTGCTCAGCGAGGCGCGCATTGCCGATCGCTATCGCGCCGGAACCGGTGAGAGCCTTTCCGTGGAAAGCCCGCCGACCCTGCTGGTCGGAAGCGAGACCCGGGGAAACCCTGATCAGCTGCGTCTGCTCTTCAACCAGCCGGTCAGTGCTGAGACCGCGGAGGACCTCGCGAACTACACCCTGCAACGGGTCGGCGGCGGGTCGCTCGCGGTGGCTTCTGCGGAGCTTCTGGAGGACCTGGTCACCGTCCGCCTCCAGGGCGCGTTCGGGTTCCAACCCGGGGCCGACTATGAGATCTCGGTCCGCGGGGTGGCCGACATTCTGGCTGCGGACAACGTCATCGCCCCAACAAACCGGGTCTTCACCTTCACATCCGCCGGTCCCGCCGGCCTTTCTCCTGCGAGCGATCTGGCGGCCCGGCAGGTCGTCGAGAATGGAGTCGCACGGTTCACGGCCGTGGCGACCGGCGAGCCTCCGTTTCAGTATCAGTGGTTCTACAACGGTGCGCCGATTCCAAACCGGACCGCGCCGGTGCTTGAGTTCCCCGCAACCCTCGGTGCAGCCGGCTCGTATTCGGTGACGGTCTCCAACGAATTCAGCAGCGTCAGCAGCCCGGCCGCGGTGCTGACGGTCCTTCCGGACGTCGAAGCCCCCCGGATTGTCCGTGCCATTGGAATCGCCGGCACGCTCAACGAGATCCGGTTGTCCTTCAGTGAACCGTTGCGGACGCAACCGGCGGGCAGCGTGGCCGCATACTCCATCCCGGGCCTGACGGTCACCTCGGCGGTGGTGTCGAACGATGGCCTCCACGTGACGTTGAAGACTTCGCCGCAGGTGCATGGCCAGCGCTACGCGGTGACGGTCAACGGGTTGCTGGATCGCGCCGAGACGCCCAACGTGCTGAACGCCACGACGTCCATCGTGTCCGCGATCCGGTACCGGGAGGAGTTGCTGTCCGAGAATGCCGTCCGGTACTGGACGTTCGACGAGTCCTCCGGATCGGAATTCTTCACCCTCATCTCACGCCTGGACCAGACACCGGCCAGTCTGATCGGCGACATCGCGAACGGACCGGTTCTCGGCGTGCCGGGGTTGGTCACCAACCAGGCGGGGAATACCGCCGTCCGGTTTGATCAATCCACGGACAACATCATTCTGGTCCCCAACGGGCGCGATTTGAATGCGATCCTGGGGCCCTGGCCCAAGCGGACGCATGTATTCTCCTTCCAGGCAAACCGGCTGCCGCGCCTGCAGGGAACCAACGCGGAGGCGCCGGCGATTTTCGGCCACGGGCGCATCGGATTCTACCTGTATGGCACCCAGGATGATCCCGAGCCCACGGAGGCGCTGTTGGTCTTCCATGCGCACAACAATGCCAGCGATGGACCCGGATCGCCCTGGGGCGGTACCACCGGTAATCCGGAGACCGCCAAGTACGTCGCCGCGCCGGTCCGATCCGGGGAAACCTACCACGTGGTGGGCATTCTGGATGGGGATCCGAACGGGTTCACCGGCCAGCTTCGGTTGTATGTGAACGGGGTGTCTGCTGGTTTCGTCGGCGGCATCGGACAGCTCTACCGGCATCCCAATAACCAGCCAACGTTCGGACAGGCCGGCTTCCTGCGGCACGACGGCATCAACGTTTCCATCGTCCCGCCCATCAATCCGCCGACGTTGCCCGGCGATGTGTTCGACGGGGTGATTGACGAGTTCGCCATCCTGAACCAGTCCCTCAGCGCGGAGCGGGTGGCCCAGCTCCATGCCTTTGCCCAGACGCCGCCGGCCGAGGGTGCCGCGGGTCCATCGGAGTTCACCGAGGTCCGGATCGAAAACGGAAGCTTGATTCTGACATGGGACGGCGCAGGACGCCTGGAGCGGGCGGACGGACTGGGGCTCGACTTCCTCCCGGTTCCCGGCGCCACCAGTCCCTATCAGGAACCTGTGACGGAACCAGAACAACGGTTCTTCCGGCTGATCCCTTGAGTCCTGGAGTCCCAAGAATTCCTTCAACCTCCGCCCCATTCCCATGAAAAACGCTCCATCCAATCAGTCCCGGAATCGAAGTTCGATTGCCTTGCTGTCCTTCGCGGCGTTGTCGCTGTCGCTTTCAGCGGCCAAGCCGGGCAAGAACTTCACACCCGAACAGATCGAGTTTTTCGAGAAGAAGATCCGGCCCGTGCTGGTGGACAAATGCTACGAATGTCACTCCGAGGAGAGCGGCAGGATGAAGGGGGACTTCGTGCTGGATTCGCGTGATGGCATCCGGATTGGCGGCGAGCGCGGCCCGGGCATTGTGCCATTCAAGCCGGATGACAGCTTCGTGATCCGTGCGATCCGCCAGGAAGGGCGGCTGGCGATGCCTCCGGAGAAAAGGGGGGGGATGCTGCCGGACGAGGTCATCGCCGACTTCGAGAAGTGGGTGGAGATGGGGGCTCCGGATCCGCGGGACGCCTCCAAGGTGGCCAGTTCGGAGCCGCCCAAACCCGACAAGCCGGTGGATTGGGACAAGGAGCGGGAATTCTGGGCTTTTCAGAAACCCCGGGCCACACCGCCGCCGGCCGTTCGTGAGCGCCGATGGCCGAAGACGGACATTGACCGGTTCGTTCTGGCGAAGCTGGAGGAGAAGGGGCTTCAACCGGTTTCCGATGCGGACCGGCGCACGCTGGTGCGCCGTGTGTACTATGATCTCACCGGGCTGCCGCCCTCGCCGGAGCAGGTGGACGCCTTCGCCAATGACCGGTCAGACGATGCCCTGGAGAAGCTGGTGGACCAGTTGCTGAGCTCGCCGCGCTTTGGCGAGCATTGGGGGCGCGCCTGGCTGGATGTCGCACGGTATGGCGAGTCCACCGGCCTGGACCGGAACTTGAACTATCCCTACGCATGGAAGTACCGGGATTACGTCATAAACGCATTCAATGCGGACAAGCCCTATGACCGGTTCATTCACGAGCAGATCGCCGGTGACCTGCTGCCGGCCGCGGATCAATCCGAGCGCGATCAACTTCTCATTGCCACCGGGTTCCTCGCCATTGGTCCCAAGGGACTGAATGAGACGCGGCCCAAGTATTCCAAGTTTCAGGTCGTGGACGATCAGATTGACGTCACCACCCGCGGATTCCTCGGTCTCACGGTCAGTTGCGCCCGGTGCCATGACCACAAGTTCGATCCCATTCCCACCCGCGACTACCACGCGCTCGCCGGCATCTTCTCCAGCACGGACACCCTTTACGGAACGGTGGGTGGCCGTGGCAATCGGCGTCCGACGCCGCTGCTCGGCCTCGCCGGGAATCCCGACCGGGACGTCCTCAACGGCGGTGGTCCCACACCCAACATGGCGGTCAACACCAATGCCAATTTCAACGGGCGCACCAACGAGTTCGGCGGCCGGCGGGGCGGAACCAACAACCTTGCCGGCAGGCGGGGACCCCGGGGCACGAACGCGGAACCGGTCGAACGGGTGCCGGCGCGCGGACCGTATGCGATGGGTGTCCGGGATCTCGATCCGGTGGAATCGCCGATCTATTTCCGGGGCGACCTTTCCAAGCCCAAGGAGATCACGCCGCGCGGCTTTCTACGCATCGTCGCTCTCCAGGATGCTCCGGCGGTCCCCGAGGACAGCAGCGGCCGGCTGGAATACGCGCAGTGGCTGACGCATCCCGACAATCCTTTGACGGCACGCGTGGCGGTAAACCGCGCATGGCAGCAGCTCTTTGGAGTGGGCATCGTTGAAACGTCTGACAATTTCGGACGGCTGGGCTCCGCACCCACGCATCCGGAGTTGCTCGACTACCTCGCCATCCAATTCGCAACCGTTCAGCAATGGTCCGTGAAGCAGTTGGTGCGATCGCTGGTTCTGACGCGCACCTACCAGCTCAGCTCACAGGCCAGTGCAAAGGCGCTTGAGACCGATCCCGAAAACACGCTGCTTTGGCGCGCCTCACCCCGGCGGCTGAAGGCCGAATCGCTCCGGGATTCGATCCTGGCCGCCAGCGGCCGGCTGGATCTCAATCCGCCGGAGGGGGCCGTCACGGCGGATTTCGGTGACGGCTACTACGGCGTCAACATCTGGCCCACGGATTTCCCCCAGGACTTCCCCAAGCGCAGCGTGTACCTGCCCGTTCCCCGCGATGTGGTGCCCGAAGAGTTGTCGTTGTTCGACTTCCCGAATCCAAACCTGGTCAGTTCCCGGCGGGAGAGCACTACGACTCCGAGCCAGGCGCTCTACCTCATGAACAATCCGTTTGTGCAGTCGGAATCCGTGCACCTCGCCCGTCGCATCCTTGCGACCCAGGGTTCGGATGACAGTCGTGTTCGGGAGGTGTACAAGACCGCGCTCCTGCGCGAGCCGACGCCGCCGGAAATCAAGCGGGCGCAGCAATTCCTCAAGGAGCAGGAGGCCAACTACCTGGGGTCGGACGACCTGAGCAGTCTGACCACCGAGGAGGAGGATGGCTCGCTCACCCTGGAGATTGTATCGGCAGCGGTTCGCCCCAACGGGGCCCCGGCCGAAGTGGTCACGCGCACCTCCAAGGCCGCGGCGATCGAGAAGCCGGGGAACCAACAGGAGGCGGCCTTGTCTCTGTTGGTCCAAGCCCTCTTCGCCACCGCCGAATTCCGATATCTTCGTTGAACCCACCGCCCGCCTTATCGCGGACATCCCCCTGAAACCATGAACACACACTCCCATCCCCGCCGCTGCGACGGCGTTATTCCTGGCGTCTACTCCCGACGCGATCTGCTCAAGAAGCTGACGACCACCGGCTTCGGCTATGCCGCATTTGCCGGGCTGGCCAGTCAGGCGGCTCTGGCCGAGTCCCCGCGGCCTGGGTCCGAGAAAAGCCTGCTGCTTCCTCGCAAGCCCCATTTCACCCCACGCGCCCAGCGGGTGATTTTTCTGGGGATGGAGGGTGCGCCGTCGCACCACGACACCTTCGATTTCAAGCCGAAGCTGATCGAGGATGATGGCAAGCCGGGGCGGGACAACGAGGAGCGATCCATCATCCCCCCCCAGTTCGCCTTCAAGCAGCACGGTCGGAGTGGCGCCTGGGTCTCTGAATTGTTTCCGCACATCGCCTCCAAGGTGGACGAGATCACCTTCCTCAAGGGCATGTGGACCAACGCTCCCGCGCTTCACCCCCAGGCATGGCCCGCGCTCCACACCGGCAGTCCGGTTTTCGTGCGGCCCTCGATGGGATCCTGGGTGTTGTACGGGCTCGGGACGGTGAACCAGAACCTGCCCGGGTTCATCAGCATCAAACCGGCACTCGCCATTGGCGGCGGCCAGCCCTACGAGGCGGCGTTTCTACCCTCGGTGTTCTCTGCAACCCGGATTGGGGATTCGAAGACGCCCATCCAGAAGTGCGACGTCAGCAACATTGTGAATCGTGCGCCGACGGCGAGGAGCCAGCGTGCCCAGCTCGATTTTCTGCAGGCGCAGAACCGTGAATTGCTTGAGGACGGGAGTCTGAACCCGCAGGTCGAGGGCATCATCGAGTCGTATGAACTGGCCTTCAAAATGCAGGCCGAGGTTCCCGACGTCACCGACCTTTCAAAGGAATCTCAGGCGACCTTTGACCTATACGGCATCGGACAGGAGGAGACCGATGACTTCGGGCGCCAGTGCCTGCTGGCGAGGCGGTTTGCCGAGGCGGGGGTGCGATTCATTGAAGTCTGCTACGATGACTGGGATCACCACGGCCAGCTTGTCAGCGGTCTCAAGAAGAGCTGCCGCGCCACGGACCAGCCCATCGCTGCGCTCCTGACCGATTTGAAGCAGCGTGGGCTTCTCGAGGACACCCTGGTGCTTTGGGGCGGCGAGTTTGGGCGGACGGCGGACAGCCCCAAGCCGGACGGTCGCGACCACAACAACAAGGGTTGGACCATGTGGATGGCGGGCGCTGGTGTGAAGCAGGGCTTCACCTACGGGGCGACCGACGACTATGGCATTGACGCGGTGGAGGGTCGCATGGACTACCACGACCTGCACGCCACGCTGCTTTATAGCCTGGGCCTTGATCACGAGAAGCTCACCTATCGGTACGGTGGTCGGGATTTCCGGCTGACTGATGTGTTTGGTGAGGTCCACAAGGACATTTTCGCCTGACCTGCCCCAAACGCATGCCTTTCGGCAGCCATGGATCGTCTGTCGTGTGTGTTCCGTGAGCAACGCTGCCTGTCCCGTCCCGCGCGCCGGATGGCGACTGCGGGGCGGGGCTTCCCTTTACCCATGAATTTAAATTCCTTCACTGCCCTGCTCTCCGGGCTGACGTTTGTTTCCTCAATTCACGCCGGTGACATCGCCCTGGAAAACTGGCCTTCATTTCGAGGTCCCCTGTCCACCGGCGTTGCCCCGCGTGCCAATCCTCCCGTTCACTGGAGTGAGTCGTCCAACGTCCTGTGGAAGGTGGCCATTCCCGGGGCGGGGAATGCCTCCCCCGTCGTCTGGGGGGACCAGGTCTTCGTTCTAACTGCAATCCCGACCGGAACGAAGGGGACGCAAGAGCCGCAGGTCGAGGCCAAGCCCGGAAACCGGTCACTGGCCGCGAGTCCGGCTGCCGGTACGGGCGCGGTGGGAGCGTCGGGTCGTGGCGGCGGCGGTGGTGGCAGTCGCGTCCAGGTCGAGCAACCCGATGACGTACACGTGTTCGCGGTGATTGCCTACGACCGGGCCACGGGCCAGGTCCGGTGGCAGCGGGACGCTCGAACGGAGCTTCCGCATGAAGGGCATCACAAGGATCACGGGTATGCGTCCGCATCCCCCGTGACCGACGGCGAGGTGTTGATCGCCCATTTTGGGTCGCGCGGTCTCTACGCCTACGACCTTGGGGGAAAGTTGCTGTGGACGAAGGAACTGGGGCATCTGACGACCCGCAACGGCTTTGGGGAGGGAAGTTCCCCGGCCCTGCACGGCGATGCCGTCGTCGTGGTGTGGGATCATGAAGGCGATGACTTCATCGTCGCCTTCGACAAACGGACCGGGAATGAACTCTGGCGCAAGCCGCGCGAGGAAAGCACCAACTGGACGACCCCGTTGATCCTCGACCACGACGGGTCCTCCCAGGTGATCGTCAACAGCGGCAACATGGTTCGTAGCTACAACCTTGCCGACGGGGCCACGATTTGGGAGGCGGGTGGGCAGACCCAGAATGCCGTACCGACCCCGGTGCCCGGGCATGGGCGGGTGTACGTGACCAGCGGATGGCGCGGCGGGGCGCTCCAGGCGATCACGCTCGGACGGCAGGGCGACCTTACGGGGACGGACGCGATCGCGTGGTCCCACAACAAAAGCACGCCGTACGTGCCATCGCCCCTGCTGTATGGAGATCAGCTCTACTTTTTCGCCAATAACAACGCGCAGCTTTCCATCTTCGACGCCCGGGAGGGAAGGGCCCTGGTGGAGGCGGAGCGCCTGGACGGCATCTTCGGCATCTATGCCTCTCCCACCGGTGCTGCTGACCGCGTTTATGTCACCGGCCGGAACGGCGTCGTCTGGGTGCTGAAAAACGGTACCGAACTTGAGGTGCTCGCAAGGAATTCGCTTGATGACGGCTTCGACGCGACACCCGCCCTGGTCGGCCGGGAAATTTATCTCCGGGGCAAGCAAAACCTATACGCACTGGCGGATACCGGTGAGTCACGCCGGTGAAGATGTCTCCCAGTCTCAGGATGCACGCGATGCACGAGAACGTTCGTTATCTGGCGCCCGCTGGCGAAACCGATCGCCCGGTGGATGTGCGGGGCAGGGCGACGAAGTCTCGAAGCAATCGAACCTCTGCCGCAGCCACCAGCCCCCAAGACACCAGGACCCCGGCAAAAGACTCCTCACTCGATTCCACAAAGCTCCGGTCCCGACATCATTGACCCGTCTTCCCCTTCCATGAAGAGCGCCTACAAACTTACCCTGCTCGCCGCCCTATTGACGGCGGCCGCACCCAAAACCAGCACTTTGGCACAAGAGGTCAACGGCAACTGGATCTGGATCACCCCCGGACGCAACGGTGCGCCGGACAAGGAGAGCATTCTCAGCCTGAAGCCGGAGGGCGCCCATCTGACCGGGAAGATTTCCGCGCCGGGACCGGATGGGAAGCCATTCGACACCCCGATTGCCAACGGGAGTGTCCACGGGGACCGGATATCGTTCGATGTGATCCGCCGGGCGAACGGCGGTGCGACCACCAACGCGTACGCCGGAAAGGTGTCTGCAGACCGAATCACAGGAACGATCTCGTTCACCCGCGGCGGTGCATCCCAATCCCGCGCCTGGGAGGCCCGCAACAATGGCGGCCGCTCCGAGGCCGCCGCTGTCCCGCCGCCCAGGCCCGGCTACAACGAGCAGGGCTACAAGATCGTCAACGAAACACGGTTCAAGGATCTTTCGGTGGAGGAGATCGAGAAATATCTCGCCGACCATCCCGACGCAGTGATCCTCGACCTTCGACCGGCGGCGGCCTATGCCGCCGGACACCTGAAAGGCGCGGTGAACCTGGATGTCACGGACGACAACCATTACAAGGACGCCCTCAAGCCGCTCGACAAGAGGCGTCGCTACGTCGTGCACAGCGTCACCGGCCACTACCGGACCGTGCGCGCCCTCGAGTATTTCGAGGCGAATGGTTTTGAGCATGCGGTCGCGATCGAGGGCGGATACCAAGCCTGGGTGGCGGCGGGCAAACCGGTGGTGAAATGAAGCAAAACAGCGGCACCTGGCTGTCATGAAACCAATCGAGCTGCCGCGGTGGACCGTGTTCGGACGCTGGCGTCCGGAGGAAGTGCGGGCGATCGCGGAGTGGCTTGCCGTGGTCCTGATCATCGCCGCGGCGGCAGCCTGCATCTGGGGGGGCGCCCGCCACGCGGCCCGACTGCGATCCGGCATTGCGGTGGAACTGCGGGACGCGCCCGTGGATCCGGACGCCTCCTTGGCCGAGTATTTTGCCCGTTGATGGCACCGCGGTCCCCCAGTCCCTTGGATTCTCGCCCTTTCAACATCTCATGAAGGCCTCCTTACTTCGGGTTGCGACCCTTCCCTCAGCTCCGGCCGCCCCGATCGCGAAGGTGCGCGCCATCAACCCCTCGGAGGTCGAGGCGTTGGTCGCCGGAAATGAGACCGTGATCATCCTTGATGTCCGAACTCCGTCGGAGCGCTCGGCGGGCTTCTTTGCGGGCTCCACCAATGTGGATTTCCGGGCCGCCGACTTTCAGGACCAGTTGGCCAGTTTCGATCGGTCGAAGACCTACGTCGTCCATTGCGTTCGCGGTCAGAAGAGGACCTCCGACACGGTCGCGGCACTGGACCAACTCGGCTTCACCAACGTCCTCGCCCTCGAAGGCGGATACGAGGCCTGGTTGCGGGATGGGAAGCCGGTCGAGAAATGACCGTTTTCGCCGCCCCCCCTGGAGCCCTCGAGGTGGGTTGAGGATCCGGGGCGGATCCGAGTTTTCCGTCGGGCACCTTGAACGCCGACTGTACGGAATGGACAGCCTCGCCCCCTGGTGATCTCGATTTGCAAATCCAACCAGCTTAATGGCTTGCATGCTGCCTGAATTCCAGTGCTCCCCATTCCGAAGCTGGTGGATTTGCCATTCAGAACGTGCTCCGATCCCGAAAATGCAGCCAGAACTGTCCGTCGCATGGGAATCCTCAAGATGTCTATGCAGATTCGATTCATTTAAAACTCCATTGACATTGTAGAGTATCTCTTGGAGTCTGCTCGCGTGTTCGGCATACACGAGACGGCGTTCGTGGTTCAGACCGTGAATCCAAAGGAGGGATATTTCTCTTTGGGAGTCTTGGATTATTGCCGAGGTGGAGCCGCCGCCGACAAGGCTGCAGCCAACCAGCGGATCGGGCGCCCGAAGCGCCTCTGCTGATTCCGTTAATCGAAGGTTCACTGATTCCATCCTCAACCCGCCCGTAATCCTTGAATTCACGACATTGTAAGTGGATTTTGTCAAGCATACTGGCCTTTGTCGCTTGGGTTTCAGTGACCACATTCGCTGCCGATTCTGCGACGAGGCCCGAGTCGCCGGTGGTGCAGAGCAGCCTCGCCGAAGCTCCCCGCGCATCCGGATCTGCGACCGACGATCTGCTGCGACGTCAGGCAGAACTGATCCAAAAGCTCTCCGAGCGGCTCGAACAGGTGGAACGGCAACAGCAGGCCCAAGCGGCGTCCACCGAGCAATCGCGGGCGGCTGAAGTCGAGGTGCTGTTGCGGCGCATCGCCGAACTTGAAGGAAAGGTGGCGTCCATTGAGGAGGGGCGGCTGCTGCCCGAGATCGCCGTGGAGCCAGCAGACGCTCCCTCCCCGGAGGCATTGGACCAGAAGATCCGGGTCCTTGAACGCAACACCGAACTCGCGACCGAGGCGGCCGAGGAGCGTGCCCGCCAGCAACCGCAGCTTCAGGTGGGACCCGCCGGGGTCTACCTCCGGTCGGCGGACACCAATTTTGTTCTCCGGCTGCGGGCCCTGTTTCAGGTGGATTCACGAACGTTCTTCGACGACAACCCGCTCAACGAAGGCAATGACGGGTTCGTCATTCGGCGGGCACGGCCGATCTTCGAGGGGACGGTCTACAGGGATTTCGACTTCACGATCATGCCCGACTTCGGACAGCAGCAGATTCAGCTGTTCGATGCGTACATGAACTACAAGAACCGTCCGGAGCTGCAGCTCCGGGCGGGCAAGTTCAAGGCGCCGGTTGGATTGGAGATGCAGCAGTCTGCTGGAAGTCTCTGGTTCAATGAGCGTTCCCTCGCGACGGATCTGCTGCCCAACCGGGAGGTGGGGCTTCAGTTCTGGGGGCAGATGGAGGACTGGGGGCTCACCTATGCCGTCGGAGTTTTCAATGGTTCCGGGGACGGCGACATCGCCGCGAATCTGGCCTTCGACGACAATCCAGAGTTTGCCGGTCGCGTCTTTGCACAGCCGTTCAAGCAGTCCCGGTTCAAGCCGATCCAAGGGCTGGGTCTTGGACTCGCGGGCACCTACACCCAGGTCAGTTCCAACGCCGCCGGCCTCCCGAACAACATCGGGGGCACGATTCCGGGATATTGGACGGCCGGCCAGCAGCAGTTCTTTGCCTACAACCCGCTGGTTGGCCCCGTGGTGGCTGACGGCGCGCATTGGAGGCTGGCGCCCCAGATGTCGTACTACTGGGGACCGTTCGGATTCATGGGGGAATACAGCACGGCCAACCAGGGAGTATACAACAGCACCACCTTTCGAAGCGCGGCGCTTCAGAACAGGGCCTGGAACATTGCCGGAGAGTGGGTGCTGACCGGTGAGGAGGCGTCGTTCGGTGCCATCACGCCTCGAAGGCCGTTCGACCCAAGGACCGGAGGATGGGGGGCCTGGCAGCTGATGGCCCGGTACGGCCAGTTGGATATTGATGATGAGGCCTTTCGGGGCTTCTCCAATCCGGCGACCTCCGCCAGTGGAGCCCAGTCGTGGTCTGTGGGCGTGAGCTGGTGGCTGAACCGGAACATCAGGATCATGACCAGCTTCTCGTACACGATGTTTGACGGCGGCGGCGCGCCATTCAATCCGGTGGATCCAGGGACCGCAGAACCCCCCGCCACGGTGACCACCCAGCCGGAAAGCGTCTTTCTCACCCGAATGCAGCTCGCGTTCTAAAATTTCCTGCCTATGAAAACAGAAATTAAATCAAGGATTTCAACTGCCTCCGCCATCGCGCTGGGCGGTCTCGTCCTCTCTTCGGGGGTGTCCCAAGCGGCACCCTTTTTGTATGCCCCTGGGGATCTGATCCTCACATTTCGCCAGGTGGGCAACGCCTCGGAGTTCGCGGTCAACATTGGTCCGGCCTCCAATTACAACGCGGTGCCGGAAGGTGCTTCGCTGCCTGTCAACAGTCTGACGGCCGCCCAGTTCGCCCTCGCGTTTCCCTCGATCAATGGGGTCAGTTGGTCGGTGTCCGGCGCGAACCGTCCGCCGGTGGATCCGGGCTTCCCGATCCAGACGCTCTGGGTCTCCTCGCCACGGAACGACCCTGCGGTGCCCGCCATCGCCTGGTTGCGCAAGGGCCAGTTCGTGCAGGGCACCGCGGGCGGTCAGATTGCCGGCGTCGGCATCAACGCCGCCCAGGCCAGCAGCAGTCAGCCGGCCGGTCCCGGAAACACCGAAACCGGTGTCATCATCGCCTCCAACAGCGACTTCGCCTTCTCGCCCGTCCTCGGGGATGGCGGCGATTTCCTGGGGACTTTTCAGGGCGTGGTCGAGGGCATCACTCCGGCAGATTTTGACTCGGATCCGTCCGCGGTGTCGCGGCTCGACTTTTACGAGCTGCTGCCCGGGACCACTGCGGGCGGCACCTTGAACACCCCGGGACGCTACCTTGGTTATTTCGAGCTCAAGCCCGACGCAAGCCTGTCCTTCACCAACATCCCGGAGGCCCCTCCCGCACCGACGATCACTGGGATCACCCGCCTGGGATCGGTCACCGTCGTCTCTTTCCCGACCGTCACGGGCGCCGGATATGTGCTGCGCGCGGTGGACGGCGCCGGACTGGCCTCGCCGATCAACACCTGGGCGAACGCCGGCTCGGTGCCCGGAGACGGCACAGTCCGCTCCATCGAGGACACCAGTGATTCCGATGCCCGCTTCTACGCCGTGGAGGTGCTGCCGTAATGTCCCCGGTCGTCGCAGTGATTTCGCATCCTGATCTCAAACCAATTGCCAAACTAGAAACGAACTTGTCTGTCATGAAAATCAACTCATTGAAAAACATACTGCTGATGGGCGCGGTGCTCATCGCCGCCAGTCTCCAGGCGCAGGTGGACATCAACCTCTCGGGCGCGGTGGCGTTCCGGGAGACCTCCTATCGGGCGATCCGGTCCATCTTCGGACCCAACCTCGTTTCCCAGAATCCGGCGGACGGGCCCGCGACGCCCAACGAGTTGAAACTCGTGTGGACCGGAACCATACCGGGGCTTTTCGGCAATCAGCCGGTGACCCTTCGTGCGTTTTACAACGGAGCCAACGCGGGCATCCAGGACCTGACACAGAATCGGAATGTCCAGTTCCTGGCCTCCGCCATTCCGGGCGACACCAACGTCGTGAATCTCCCGGCGGACCTCGCCTATTCATCGGTCTTCCAGCGTTCGACAATCTTCACGACCCCGGTGCTGGAGGACGTGCGATTCGGCGTGACTCCGGTCTACTTCGTGAAGAGCACGACGGCACCGGCGGGACTGACCAACATCACGTCCCAACAGTACCGGACGCTGGCGGCGAACGGCTCCGTGCCGGGCTGGTTCCTGACCGGAAACACGAACGATACGGAACTGGTGTATTTTGTGAATCGCGATCCAACGGCCGGACAGCGGACGATCACCCAGCGCGAGAGCGGGTTCACCGGGAACCCCATCTTCTACACTTGGGACGCCTCCATCGGGCAGTTTGTCATTGATCCCACCGGTCGCACGGCCACCCAGATCCGCGACCTGCTCAATGTCTCGGGTCCGGCTGTCAGCTACCTGACCGGGATTGATGCGTTCAACGTGAATGGAGGAGCCAATATTCTTGCGTTCAACGGCAGGACGGCCTTCGTCGGGGCCTACTCCGAGGTGAGCAACAATTTCGACCCGGTCACCTCCGGGACGTATTCCCAGTGGGGCTATGAACATATCTTCAATCGCCCGACCGCCTCGGCCAACATCAAGGCCTTTCGGGATCGGTTGATTGAGGCCATTGATATTGACCTCGCCACCTCGGCCTTCTCGATTCCCATCTCCCGGATGAATGTGGAGCGTGCTGCTGAGGGTGGACCTATTTCGCCCATCGAGTAGAGCGGAGGACCGGGCAAACGCCCAGATGCTGTTGGCAGGTGACCAGCACTTCACAAGGCTTGGGAAGCCCACTTGGGCAGATCCGGAGCGCGTGCCGAGGGAACGATTCCTGCGGCACGCCCCGGTTGCTGCGCGTCCGCTTTCCGTGGGGGCCGCGCCGGGGGGGCTCTCTGACCTGGAGGCTGTTCGCGATCTGCATTGTCCTTGGGTTCGCTCTGGCGGAGGACCCTGCGGCGCGGCCCCGGGGGTTCCGGATTGATGGGTATGAGGTGCGGGATGGGTCGCTGGACCCCCGGGTTCTGGAAACTGCAATGGCGCCTGCGACCGGCACGAATGTCACCCTGGCAGAGATCCGTTCGGCCCTGTTGCGCCTTCGGGATTCCTTGCGAGCCCAGGGGTATCCGCTGGCGGCCGTCACACTGCCCCGTCAGCCGTTGACCAACGGGATCGTTGTCGTGGAAGTGCGCAACGGACCCGCCGGGACCACCGGCGCGGCGGTGGGGTCGGATGTCCAGACGGAAGCGACGCGCTCGGTGGAAGCGACGCCCCCGGAGCCCGCACGGCGCCGCGTTCCCGGGTTCGACATTCGGCATTTTGTGGTTCGGGGCAACACCGCCCTGTCTGCCGAGGTGCTGGACGAACTTCTGGGCCCTGCTTCTGGCTCAGACGTGACGATCGAAGAACTGAGTATCGTGCTCCGGCGTCTGCGCGATGCGTACCGGGCGCAGGGATATCCCTCAGCGACGATCCTGGTGCCGCAGCAGGTGCTGACCGACGGCACAGTGTCCCTGGTCGTTCGTGAAGGACGGCCTGCAGTGGCGCGAACGGCGCCGTCGTTGCTGGACGAGGTTCCGGAGGTGCCGAAGTCCACGACGCAGGCGGGGCCGACGTTTGAGGTGCGGCGCTTTGAAGTTCTGGGCAACACGGTGTTGCGTCCCGAGATGCTGCAATCATTTTTCACCAATGCCGTCGGCCCGAATGTAACTTTGCCTCAAATTCAGAAGGCTCTGGGAGATCTCCAGATGGAATACCGGGAGCGGGGCTATGCCACGGTTTCGGTTGGATTGCCACAGCAGCAACTGGCCGACGGGGTGGTCAAGGTCCAGGTGACGGAGGGGCTACTGACGGACATTCGCGTCACAGGTAACCGCCGCTTCAGCTCCAACAATGTGATGCGCGCCCTGCCCAGTCTGAGAACCAATGCGCTCGTCAACAGCCGGGTCTTCCAGCGGGAATTGGATCAGGCGAACCAGAATCGGGACCGGCAGATCTACCCCACCCTCGGACCCGGACCGGACCCCGGCACGAGTTCCCTCGAATTGCGCGTCAAAGATCGCCTGCCGCTGCATGCGCGGATGGACGTAGACAACTACGCCACGCCGCGGACGCCCATGTGGCGGATCAATGCATCGGCCCAGTACAACAACCTGTGGCAGTTGGAGCATCAGGTGGGCATCTCGTACGGGTTCAGTCCCCAGCAGTACAAGGATCCATCGCCGGAGCCGGACCTGCTGTTGAATCGTCCGCTGATCTCCTTCTTCAGCGCCTATTACCGGCTCCCTCTGGGGGGACCGGAGTCCGTGGATAAGCTGATCAACGCGTCCACGACTTTCGGGTACAGCGAGGCGACCCGGCAGTTTGTCCTGCCGCCGGCCGGGTCGCGTCCGGAGCTTATTTTCTTTGGCAGCGCGGCGCCGTTGGACACCGGGGTTCAGTACGGGCCAGAGCAGATTGTCACCCAGACGCCGCTCCTGACCATCGTTTCCCAGGACACGGGCCAGAATCTCACGTGGGCGGACAACGTCGGAACCCAGTACAGTCACCCGTGGGTCTTGAGCGACACACGCCGCCTGGGCGCCGCGGTCGGACTCGACTGGAAGCGCTTCGTTCAGGAGAGCTTCAACACCAACAACTTCACCATCACCACCGTGGTGACCAATTCGCAGGGGTCGCAGACCATTGTGACCCGGGTCTCCTCGCCCCAGCCCAGCCGGCGTTCCGAGGTGACCTACCTGCCGCTGAACGCGGGCGGTAATTTTTCGATGAGCGATCGCTTGGGAACGCTCTCCGGGACGTTGGGCATGAGCGCGAATTTCGTGGGGAACAACGAGGATTTTCAAAGGGTGGCCGGCGCACGCCGGGCGAAGGCGGACTATGGCAGGGGGAACGTGTCGCTGGTCCGGGACCAGAAGCTTCCCGGCAACTGGTCCTTGTTGGTGCGGGGCAGCGGACAAGGAGCGACGGGACCGCTGATCGGAAACGAACAGTTTTCCGTGGGAGGGATCAACAGTGTGCGCGGCTATTTTGAGGGCGAGGTGTTTGGAGACTCCGGCTGGTTCGCGAGCGGGGAAATCCGCAGCCCCTTCCTGGTGACCACGGTTCCCGCATGGTCCGGCGACGTGCCGGCGTGGATTCGGGGGTCGTTCTTCATTGATTCCGGCCAGGCGTTCCTCGTGGACCGGGGGGAGTCCGGCGAGGCGATCCGCCAGTTGCTTTGGGGTGCCGGTTTTGGAGTTTCGGTGAACGTCAACCAGCACGCCTTTCTGCGCTTCGCCCTCGCCTGGCCTTTCGTAGACACGTTGAATGTCACGGCAGGCGATGCGCGGGCCTACGTGACCCTTGAAGGACAATTCTAATGAAAATCGCATCCCAACGCCCGGGAACACCGGGAACGGTGACCTTGCTGCTGGCCAATGCCGTCGCCTGGGCACCGGTCGCCTGGTCGAATCCGGCAGGAATGACCGTCCAGAGCGGGTCCGCCAGCCTGACGATCCAGGGGGCTCAGACGACGATCAACGCGTCGCACAACGCCGTCTTGAACTGGCAGCAATTCAACATCGCACCGGGGGAGACGACCACCTTCGTGCAGCCGTCCGCCCAGTCCATCGTCTGGAATCACATTCACGACAGCCAGCCCTCCCAAATCTGGGGCAATCTGAATGCCAACGGCGTGGTGGTCCTCATGAACGGCGCTGGATTCCATTTTGGCCCCGACGCATTTGTCAGCACGGCGGGACTTGTGGTTTCGACCGCCCCTGCCATTCCGATGGAATCGGGGTCGGGTCCCTTCTGGCAGTTTCAAGGCCTGCCCCCGTCGGCTTCGATCGTCAACTACGGCCGGATCCGGATCGGGGAGGCCGGCTCAGCGTTTCTGATCGCCGAGCGCGTTGAAAACCACGGCGAAATCGCGGCGCCGGGAGGGCGGATTGGGCTGCTGGCTGCGCGTGAAGTGTTGATTTCGGAGCGTCCGGATGGGCGCGGCCTTTCGGCGGCGGTTTCCCTGCCGGAGGGCGCGGTGAATCAGGCCGGCCGGCTCGTTGCCGATGCCGGCACGGTGGCCCTCCATGCCCGGGTCGTGAATCAGGACGGTTTGATCCAGGCCAATTCTGTCCGCGAACGCAACGGGGTGATCGAATTGATTGCCTCGGATTCGGTAACTCTGGGCGCCTTGTCAGCGATGAGTGCCTCCGGGGGAGGCGAGGGAATCAGCAACGGGGGAAAAATCATCATCCAGTCCGAGCGATCCTTCTCGGATGCCCCCACCTCCACGCTGGCAGTCCGGGGCGGAAGTGAAGGTGGCAACGGAGGGTTCGTCGAAGTGTCGGCACCCGAGATGCCGGCCATCCGTTCGACCTTGGAGGGCTCCGCGGCATCCGGAGGTGCCGGTGGCCGGCTCCTGATTGATCCGGTGGACATCGTCATCGGCCAGTCGGGAGGCGGAAGCGCCGGCGGCGGTACTGTCGGTGCCGATGATCCGCCGACCACCCTTTTTCTGGACGTGAACACAGCGTTTATCGGGTTTGCCCAGATTGAACTTCAGGCGACTCGCGACATTACGATCGCTGCAGGCACGCTTTGGGACCTTGCGGCCAGCACGGGGCAGAGCGCTCCAGGGAGCCGGCTTTCGCTCGAGGCGGGCAACAACGTTTCCATCGCCGACGGCGCGGGGATTCTTGCCGGAGAGCATTGGTCGGTCTCCCTTGCGGCCGGGCGGGATTTCTCGACGCCCGATGGCATTGTCCCGGTTGCGGTGGTGCCCAACCAGCCGCGTCCCCGGCAGCATTCCGTATTTTTCGAAGGTGCCGGGTTTCTGGAATCCGCCAACGGGGCCGTCGAGATTCGCGCGGGTCTCGATGTGACCGTGGCGGGCGGATTCGTGCGCTCCACGAGCGGAGGTTCCATTTCGGTGGAGGCCCTGGGAGGCAACATCAACACGGGAACTCGCGCCAACGGATTCATCTTCACCCGGAACGGCTATGAGATCAGCCCGGACCTGGGCGGAATCAGCACCCGCAATGGCGGGGACGTCACCTTGTCGGCGGGGCAGAATGTCATCAGCCACCTGCCCGTGGCGGGCGGTGTCCAGTCGAACGCCGGCAGCGGCGCCTTCGGCGCGGCGCCCGGCAACGTGACGGTGACTGCCGGGCAGGATGTGGCGGGCCACTACGTGGTCCGGAACGGCCTGGGCACAATCCACGCGGGACGCGATGCCGGCACGCCGTCGCGATTGCTGGCGCTGAGCCTGATCAGCGGCGGGTGGACGGTGACCGGTGGTCGCGACGTGCTGCTGCAGGAGGTGCGGAATCCGAACGGGATGTTCAACAACCTGGGCGCGAGCACCGCGGCCAATCGTCACCGTTTCGACTACGCGCCGGACGCCTTCGCGTCGCTGACGGCGGGGCATTCGATCCAGTTGCGGGGGACCGCGTTGCCCCGGTATCTCGACACGTTCTCACAGGGGATGTCGCCGATCTACCCGGGCACGCTTGAGATGACCGCCGG
The DNA here is from genome assembly GCA_019634635.1 of Verrucomicrobiia bacterium. Lineage (NCBI taxonomy): Bacteria > Pseudomonadati > Verrucomicrobiota > Verrucomicrobiia > Verrucomicrobiia bacterium. The sequence continues at coordinate 119,403 of JAHCBB010000012.1, read as the reverse complement.
CGCCGGCGGTGTGCTCTTGGGCAATGACGTGACTCTTTTCCCTTCACCGGTGGGCAACCTCCGGGTGACCATCCGGGACGGTGGATCGCTCACGGGAACCAAGCCGGGCGAACTGGTTTCCCTTGTGATGTCCGACAGCGGGGAGACCCGATATCGCTCTTTCGGTGACTTCGGCATTAACGACCACGCCGCGGTGCCACTGCACCTCGAAAGCACGGAACCGGTCCGATTGGACATCGCAGGGGGGATGCAGAACGTGCTCCTTGGAGCTCCGAAGCGTGCGGTGGTCATGGTGGGTGGCGACATGGTGAACAGCCGCTTCAGCGGTCAGAACCTGCGTCCAGATGATGTGACGTCCATCGCAGTCGCCGGAGACATCATCAACCGGAACGACTTCACCAGCGCGCCGCTTGCGGAGAAGCCAAATTTCTTCCTGTTCGACTTTGTTTTTCCGGCACTGACCGGGGATGCGGAGGGCATGCAAACCCTGCTCTTTTACGATGAGAAGAACCAGGTGATCACCTACCAGGGACGCATGAGCGGCAGCCAGCGCGAGACCCTGCTCAAGCTGCCGGTGCAGGTGTTTGATGCCAATGGCCAGCCGGTCTTTCTGCCCAATGGGGAACCCCAGACCCAGTTCGTTGAGTTCCTGCCGGCGGATGTGGTCGAGGCCCTGTACGTCCAGAGCCAGGACGTCCCCTTGAATCCGGACACCGGATACCGGATCGGCGGCGGTGGTTCCTTCGATCTCACCGCCCGCAATCTCGACCTGGGGGCCACGGCCGGGATCGTCTCCTACGGCCCCCGGGCGAATGCGGCTCTCGCCAATTATTTCACCCGTGGTGCAGATGTGAGCGTGGTGCTCTCGGGCAACCTCGACATGTTCTCGACGACGATTTCGTCGTTGAACGGTGGCAACGTCACCGTGGTTTCGGACGGTGACGTGAACGTGGGGTCGCGGGATTTTCGGGCCAGCGACCAGTTTGCGCGCGGCATTTTTACGGTGGACCCGAGCGACGTCACGGTGATCGCGCGGGGCAACATTGATGTCAACGGGTCGCGGATCGCGGGGTATGACGGGGGGAGTGTCCTTGTTCGTTCCCTCGAAGGAAATGTGGATGCCGGGACCGGCGGTTCCGGTTCGGCGACGGTGGAGAAGATCTACGTGGACCCGGTGACCCGAGCGATCCGCACGTACGCTCCGACGATTCCCGGGAGCGGCATCCTGGCGACCACCTTTCCGCCTCCTCTGGACACCGCGTTTCCGCCCTCCCGCAACCTCGTTGGCGACATTACGGTCGAGACGCCCCGCGGGAACATCACGGCCAGTGCGGGCGGAGTGGTGCAGTTGCCGCTGAACGGAATCGGCGAGCGGTCCGGAACGGTCATGTTGAACGCGGGCACGCGGGACGAGTCGGGCGCCGTGATCCACGAGGGCAGCATTGACGCCGGGGGCTCCGGGGTGATCGGCAGCAACGTCAAGCTGGAGGCCACCGGCGACATCACGGGCCTGGTGTTTGCCCGCGACAACATTGATCTGAATGCACAGCAGAGCGTGAACGTGACCGCGCTGGCCCAGGGGAGCGTCAGCGTCAACGCAGGGGGCAGCGTCTCCGGAACAATTGTCGGCGTAGGGAGCGTCAACGCGAGCGGTGCGAGCGTGGACGCATCCCTGTTGTCGCAAAACGTGACCGCCACCGGCGATGTGTCTTCGGCGCAGGTCGGCTTCTCCCAGGGGACGGCCGCGGCGGGTGCGAGCCAGAGCCTTCAGGCCGACGACGGCACCCGGAAAGCCGGGACCGATGACAAGAAGTCCGAAGAGGATGACGGCCTTCTGAGGCGGTTGGCCGGCGGGCCCCGCCTGACCCGCACGGTGGGGCGGGTGACGGTCGTCCTCCCCACATCGCAACCCAATTAATTGGCGGCACGCCGCCCCAAGGCCTTCCATGATTCGAACCTCTGAACCCGTGTGATATGACGATCCATTCCCTCGACCCGCTGCTGGCTTCCGGCGCCCTTCAGTTTGCCTTCGAAAGAGCCACCCTTGAGGGCAAGATCACCATTGGCACTCTGGTGGTCGTGTCGTTGTTCAGTTGGACGGTCATCCTGAGCAAGGTGCGGCAGCTCTGGGTTGCCCGTAGGGAGGCCCGCAAGTTTTTCAACGCCTATCGGGCCGCCCGGGATCCGCTGGAACTGTCCAGGACGGAGGTTTCATTTGATGGCGCACCGGCCTACCACCTCTATCTCGCCGGCTCCGAGGAGCTTGCCTACCATCTCGAGCATCACGCCGTGACGCTGGACGGCCGCCGGCGTGTCAGCGGGGCCTCCTTCGATTCGGTCAAAGTCGCGCTGGAGCGCACAGCCAGCGCCGAGGCGCTGGCATTGGAAAAGGGCATGGTCGTGTTGTCCACCGCGGTCGCGGGTGGACCGTTCATCGGGCTCCTCGGCACCGTCTGGGGCGTCATGGAGACCTTCTCCGGCGTCGCGAGAGCCAATTCCGCGAGCCTGACGGCGATGGCCCCGGGCGTGGCGGGAGCCCTGATCGCCACCGTCGTCGGCCTCATGGTGGCGATCCCGGCGATGTTTGCCTACAACTTCATGGTGACCAGCATTCGGGCGATCACCCAGGAGCTCGACAATTTTGCGTCCGAGTATGCCACGGCGCTGGAGCACGCGTATGTGGACAACCGGCCGCTGGCTGAGGAGTTGGCGGCGTCGAATCGGATTCTGGCGGAGCAATTGGAGCGCTCCAACGAATCCCTGGGGCGCCGCATCGAGTCGGCATTACGCGAGGGAGTCTCCTCGAACCTCGGTTGACGGGGGTCATGAAAAAGTGCTCCCAAACTCATCACCACTCGCTGACGGAGCTCAACATCACGCCGCTCCTGGATCTCGCGTTTGTGCTGCTCGTGATCTTCATCATCACCACCACGCCCATCGTCAATGACCTGGACCTCGATCTGCCGTCTGCGTCCCGCCGTGAGAAGGATCCGCCGCGGAAGGCCAATTATGTAACGGTGGATGGCTCCGGGCGGCTGTACCTGAACAAGCAGGAGGTGGATGAGCTGGCGCTCCACGGGCTTTTGGTGGAGTTGCGGACCGCGGACCCGGATCTGAGCGTGATCGTGCGCGGGGATGCCAAGACCAAGTATGCGCGCATCGTGGGGGTGATGGACATGTTGCAGCAGGCCAACGTGCTGCGGGTGGAGCTGGCGACGGAGCCGCTGGCGCCCGGAGAACTCTGAACGCCAATGGCGGCCCCACGAAGGAAGCGCAGTTCGGCGACGGTCAATCTGATCGTCTCGCTGGTGTTTCATGCCGTGGTGATCCTGGGTCTGGCGTTCCTTGCGGCGCGCGAGGGGCTGCTGGGCAAACAGCTCAAGACCATCGCGGTGACCATGGCCCCGAAGGAAAAGCCTCCGGAGCCCGAGGAGCCCAAGGAGCCCGACAATCCGCCGGAACCTCCTCCTGAGTTACCCCGTGAGGACGTGATTCCCCAGGCGGCGACGCCACCGCCACCGCCGGTGAACGTCGCCCCGCCACCGCCGGCGGCACCGCTCACGGCCCCCCCGGTGGCCCCTCCGCCGGTCGGACTTCCCGCGTTTAACTTTGCGGATGGCGCGAAGGTCGTGGAATCCACCTCGGACCCTGTGGCCCTGTACCGGGGCTACGTCGAGTTCATGCTGCGGTCCCGGTGGGTGCGCCCGGATGGTGTGGCCGACGAGCGGTTTGTTGCCGAGGTGGAGTTCTCCATCGGCCCCGGAGGTGAGGTGGTGGATTCCCGCTGGCAGCGCGGCAGCGGTCATACCGCTTGGGACAACTCTGTGCGGGAGGCGATCCGGTCCACCCGCACCCTGGGGCGTCCGCCTCCCAGGGAGTTTCCCCCCCGGTTCCTGGTGCGCTTCGATGTTGCCGCGGAAGCTGACGCTTCAGGCCTGCCATGAAGAAGACCTCGCGATCGCAACACAGTTCGCTCAACGAGCTGAACATCACGCCGTTGCTCGATCTGGCGTTCGTGCTGCTGGTGATCTTCATCATCACCACGCCCCAGATGGTCAATCACCTGGAGATGAACCTGCCTTCGACGCAGGTGCCTCCGCCGAGTGACCGTCCCCCCGAACCTCCGCACCAGATCCTGGTCACCGCCTCGGGCAGCATCTCCCTCAACGGGCGGGTGCTCACACTGGGGGAACTCCGTGCCAGTCTCGCGGCCCTCCAACAGCAGGACGCCGAGAGACCGTACGTCGTTCGAGGCACCCCGGATGCCGACTATCAGTATGTGGTTCGGGTACTCGACATCCTCCAGCAGTTGGACATCGTCAAAGTGGGGCTCGCCACCGAGACCGGATCTCCCGTGCTTTGAACCGACGTTCGGCGATTTGCGCCCGCCCCAGCCCGCACGCCGCGTCTGCCGGTCGTTGCCGGTTGGCTCGAGAAGTTGTCCGTCCTGCTCGAAATGGACGCCAATTCTAAATTATCTATTGATTCTATAGTTTAAATCGTGTTTGGATCGTGCTCATGGACAAACGAGTGGTCACGCAGGGGGTTGGAGAATCCCAGTCGGTCCCGGTCTGGTTGAATGCCGTTCGACTTCAAGTCGAATCACTCCGCTTTGGCCAGGTGCAGATCGTCGTTCACGACGGCCGCGTGGTGCAGATCGAGAAGGTCGAGAAAATTCGAATTGAATCCCGGCTTGGATCCGGGGAGTGATTCCATCAAGAAACCACGGCCGTGAAACTTGCCCCATTGTTGTTTGCTGACGCAGCCTCTTGCGTCCGCTTCGCCTTCGTTACGCTCCCACTCTGGTTCGCGTGGACCCTTGGGGTGGCGATCGCGGCTCCAAAATCCGTGGAGTTGCTCAACGTTTCCTACGATCCCACACGCGAGCTGTTTGAGGAGTTCAATCGTGCCTTTTCGGCGCATTGGAAGGCGACAACCGGGGATTCCGTCTCGATCCGCATGTCGCACGGAGGGTCTGGCAAGCAGGCCCGTGCGGTGATTGACGGGCTGGCAGCGGACGTTGTGACCCTGGCCTTGGCGGCGGATGTGGACGCCATAGCCGAGCGGTCGCGACAGATTTCGCCTGGCTGGCAGCGCCGGCTTCCCGACAACAGTGCTCCCTATACGTCCACCGTGGTCTTTTTGGTTCGGAAGGGGAATCCAAAGGGCATCGGGGACTGGGAGGATTTGGTCCAGCCCGGAGTCTCGGTGATCACTGCAAACCCCAAGTCCTCGGGGGGGGCTCGTTGGAACTATCTGGCGGCCTGGGGGGCTGCGGCTCGGCGATTCGGGGGGGACACCAATCAGGTCTTTAAATTCATGACCGCACTTTTTGAGCATGTTCCCGTGCTCGACACCGGAGCGCGGGGAGCGACAACGACGTTTACTCAGCGCGGCATTGGCGACGTGCTGATCACTTGGGAGAACGAGGCCTTCCTGTCCCTGGCGGAAAGCGGCGGCGACTCCCTTGAAATGGTGGTGCCGCCCCTGAGCATTCTTGCGGAACCCACGGTCGCGATTGTGGAGAGCGCCGCGAGAAAGCGGGGCACCGAGCAGGTCGCGACCGAGTATCTGAAATACCTCTACAGCGAGGAAGGTCAGGAGATCATCGCGAAGAACCACTACCGCCCCCGTCTCGAATCCGTGGCTGCCCGGTACGCCGGAAAGTTCCCAGCGATTGAGTTCCTGACGATCGATCACGATTTTGGGGGCTGGAGCCGCGCCCAAAAGGATCACTTTGGTGACGGCGGCACGTTTGAACGCGTTCAGACCGCCGGCCGCCGGCGGTAGGCGGCAGGCCCCCCCTCAGGCCGGGATTCGAAATACGGGGTGGAGACGGGGTGCCTTCGGGCATTGGGCTGGCCAGGGTTCCCGCAGATTCCCAGAGTGCCGACCGATTCCGCGGTGCACGCTGTGGAAACGGGTTGCACGATGTCAGAACACCGTCCGTTGGGATTGACGAGCGCCATCGCCCTGGTGGTGGCGGCGATGATTGGGACCGGAGTCTTCACCACGAGCGGCCTGCTGCTGGAGGACCTTCGCTCGCCCGGGGCCGTCCTCGCGGTGTGGGCCCTGGGGGGCGTCATCGCCATGCTGGGGGCGCTCAGCTACGGCGCGTTGGGGCGCCGCCTGCCGGAGTCGGGCGGGGAATACTGGTTCCTGACGCACACCGTCCATCCCGCCGCGGGTTATGTCGCCGGATGGGTCTCCCTGCTGGTCGGGTTTGCCGCTCCGGCGGCGGCTTCGGCATTTGCCTTTGGCCGGTACGTGGCCCCCTGGTTTCCCGGCTCGGACCCGCGGCTCGCCGGGGGGGCGCTGCTCCTGACCTGTGCCGTCCTGCATGCCCTGCCGGCAGGGAAGGCGGCGCGGGTCCAGAGCCTTGGCGTGGGCTGGAATCTGGCCCTGATCCTCGGATTTCTGGCGCTGGCGCTGCCGCGGGTCCGCATCGCATTGCCGGACCCCGGGGACCCAGTCGGGACTGCGGATGCCGCTGCCCGGTTCGGTGTGGCCTTGATCGTGGTTTCCTACAGCTATGCGGGATGGAATGCGGCGGTCTACGTCGGCGGCGAGATCCGCGATCCCGCGCGCAATCTGCCCCGTGCCCTGCTCCTGGGCACGCTGATGGTCACCGCGCTCTACGTGGCCCTCAACTGGGTGTTTGTGTACTCGGCGTCCGTTTCGGAACTCGCCGGGCAGGTGGAGGTGGGCCGGATCGCCGCGGAACAGCTCGGAGGCCCCGCCTGGGGCGCCGCGGTCTCGGCGCTCATCGCGCTGGTCCTGATGATGTCGGTGTCCTCCTTTCTCATGGCCGGACCCCGGGTGGTCGCCCGCATGGCGCGGGATGGCCACCTGCCGCACTGGCTTTCCGCAACCGGGGACGGACCGCCGTGGCGTGCCGTGGTGGCTCAGGCCGCGATCGCCCTGGCGATGCTGGCGACCGTGACGTTTGCGGGACTGCTGACCTATGTGGGATTGACCCTCGGCCTGATGACCGCCGCGACCGTGGGTGGATTGATCCGGATGAGACTCCGGGAAAGGGAGCGGATGCCGGTGCCGGGCTGGCCTTGGGTTCCGGGGTTGTTCCTCCTGGCGGTGCTGGGCAGTTGCGGGGCGACGGTGGTGGAACGTCCGGCCGCCGCCGCTGCAAGCCTGGGCACCGTGGCGCTCGGCCTGGCTGCCTGGCGGTGGCGCGGACGCCGGACGTCCGGGTGATCCGGTCACCCGAAACCCCTTACGGCATTCCGGAGTCCCTCGTTTGCGACCGGTCGCCCCGCAACGGTTCGGGCAGCGCCAGACGTCCCCGCGCGCACAGGGACGGGAGTTCGGGTGAAGTCGTTCATCTCCCGGCACAAAGGGACAGGACAACTTTTGGCGGGGCGACGGGACTACATTCTAAAAATGGGAACTGCTGAATCGGAAGTTGACACCGTTTCAGCCAGACGAAAACCTCCCCATGATTCCGATTCAGATGGAGAACGCTTTGTTCACCAACGACGAAGTGCCCAAACCAAACCTCTACCTCCCTTCGCGCCATGAATGTACCCAGTGGGTTGGACCCTGACCTCTGCTGAGGCGATCAGTGACAGCGGAGTAATTGTGGGATACGGGCAGATGGGCACCGCAGGTACCCGAGCATCCATCATCTACCCTCAGCGGTGTGTGAATTAAGCCTTGAAGGCCGGCACCCGCCACAACGGCGCCACAAACATGAAACCGCAGCGGGGCTTCACGCTGATTGAGCTGCTGGTGGTGATTGCCATCATCGCGATCCTGGCAGCCCTGCTGCTGCCGGCTCTGGCCCGCGCACGGTCCAGGGCCGAAGGGGCGGTGTGTTTGAGCAACCACCATCAACTGATGATCGCATGGAGTCTCTATGCCGACGACAATCGTGACTGGCTTGTCCCCAATAACCCTCCGGGCTTCCTCGGCACCCACTTGCCGAGTTGGGCGGCGGGTGACAGCGCTTACGGGAGGTCTCCCGGAACCAATGTCCACTACCTGCTGGGCACACTGGACCCAAATTATGGGGTGCTGGGCCCTTATCTTCAGAGCGTTCGGGTGTTTAAGTGTCCGTCTGATCGCCTGCCCACCGTGATTGACGGCAAGGCTCATCAACGTCTTCGATCTTATTCCATGAACAGCTATATGGGTACAGAATTGGCGGTGGCTTTCGGGTGGATCACCGATCCGGTACTGCGCCGTTTCGACCTGTCGCGCAGCAATCGGGCAGACGTCGCGACTTTCATTGACACCCACGCTGATACGCTTTGGTCTTCATTATTCGAGGTGGGCGTTGGTCCCCGAGGCCCCGGCTGGATCAACCTTCCTGCGTCCCGCCACGCCCGATCCACAACAGTTTCGTTTGTGGATGGGCACGGCGAGCTGCATCGCCTGGTGAACCCGAGCAGCATGCCGCCAGAACGCGGCTCGTATTACGAAGGTGAGTCCGTTCCCCCGCGGGGCGAGGGGCAGGACTTGCGCTGGTTTTTCACCCGCCTCGCCAAGACAAGACTCGATCCCTTCTGAACATTGCACTGCGGACCGAGCAACTTCGACGAAATTTCTCATCACATGGCGCCATGTGATCTGTCATGAATAGTGCTTGGTTAAAGGCCAACAAAACTGGGGTGTTTAACTGAGCGTCGGTAGCGGTTTCTGTGCGGGATTTCCCTATAAACTCGGCGTGGAGTCGTCAAGAGCGGATATGGCTTTGGACGACGCTTGACCGCTCTGGGTTCTGGTCGTCCGGGACGCTCGGGCACCAAATCGGCCGCCACGACTTTGTACAGTTGCTGTTGAATTCGTTGCCGTCGTTTGGCACAAAGGGACAGGTCAGCTATTGGCGGGGCGGCGGGACTGGAGCGTCGCTGGTGCGGAACGTGGCTTGGGGGAGCACCGATTCGTGCCTTCGCGGCAGGACGCGACGCGGACTTGGGCTTGAGTCGGCTGCTGTCAGTCCTTGGAGGCCTCGGCATGCCCGGCCTGCCGCCGGCACCACCTCCCGCGAAAATCCCTTCCGCTCCGATCCACCGTCCGGAGCTGTTCCTTCCCGCTCCTCCCCCTGTCCGAAGGCCACATCCGGTACGTCGCCAACGCCTGCCCGAGTTCTTGCGCGACCTGCGGCCGTCGTTGGGCCATCGCCACCACCGCGGCCAGGGCTTCACGGGCCGTGGCATCCCCGGCGGCCGCCGCCCCGTACCCGCACCAGCGATCGTCCTTGGGATCTTCCACCAATCCGGCCCGCACCGGATTGACGTCAATGTACGCCGCTTCACCACCCGCGACATGCAGGGATCATGGGCCACCGGAAATGAGGCGGGAGCCTTCAGACGACGCTGGCGCATGACGACAGCATCCAAGGCTCCATCAGCCACCCGCCATCGCCAGATCTACGGATCGTTGTCCTGTCCCTGTTGGAGGCTTTCGCAGTGGCGATAGTCCTTGTGACTGAATGGTTGCGCTCGGTGATCAGGTGCAGTATCTCAACACGGTTCTCGGGCTGCCTGAGCTGATCCGGGGAACGCTTGTGGAACCTGGCCAGATCATAAATCCAGGCGGTGTAGGCCTGAACGGTCCGCTTCGCCTTCTGCTGCAGGAGCAGGTGTCCGGTGAACCGTTGCCGCGGCGGTGTCAAGCGCGCCGGCGGACGGTTCGCGTTGGGGTGCGAGGCGGTGTGGGAGGCTGTGGAGGAACTCGTGTCTGATGAATCGCTCATAGACTGGCACTCTCAGCGCCAGCCCTACCCGAAAGCCACACCCGGCGAAGCCCCCCGCGCAGCGGCTTCGTTCAACCGTGCGCTGCAGCGAACCCGGCCAACACGTCGCGGTTTCATTCGGACCTCCTCGTGTGCCGGGTCGCTGCGCTTGGGTCGGCGACATTGCGCGCCGGGGAATTCTCTGCCATAGATTTTCCATGCGAAAAACAAGCAAACGCGAGTTTAGCGTCATCCTAGAGCTCGACGCGGAGGGGTATTACGTGGCGAGTGTTCCGGAATTGCCCGGCTGCCACACTCAGGCTCGCTCGCTTGACACGCTCCTGACCCGAGTTCGAGAGGCCATCGAGTTGTGCCTGGAGGTGGAGCGCGATGTGCCAGCGACCGCAGAGTTCATCGGGGTCCAACGCGTCACCGTCTGAGTATGCCGCGGTTGCCTCGATTGCGTGGACGCGAGGTTATCGCTGCGTTGCGGCGAGCAGGCTTCAAGGTCTTGCGCACCAAGGGCAGTCACCACTTCATACGCCACCCGGATGGGCGGCGCACGGTGGTGCCCGTTCACACTGGCGAGACGATTGGCCCCGGGTTGTTGAGCAAGATTCTCAAGGATGCAGAGATGGAGGCAGAGGAGTTTACGAGTTGGTTGTGAGATGACTGCCGAACAAAATTGCTGGAGCGAACAGCCGTCCCGCTTCGCAGCATGAGAGTCGCGGACTTCGGCGAAGCGCCCTGAAGGTCGAGAGTCACGGGCGTTAGCACAGCGGGGTGGCTGTCGCTCAGTTCTGTCGTTCGGCAAATCAGTCAAATCTTCCTTATGAAACGCTATCTCAAAGACATCGAAGCATGGTGCTGGCGCTATCGGGGCAGGCGACCATCCGCTGAACCGGAGCGTTCGGCAAACAAATGGAGATCCGACGCGGCGTTTTTGTTCTCCGGGTGAATTCTTGTGATATTGGGTGGTGCATTCACTTGGCTTTCGTCCGACGGAACGGGGAGGGCCATCGTTGCGGCGGCGGCAGGGGAGGCAGTACGCGCCTGGAGAGAACTGCGGGAGGTTTCCTCAACAATCAGGGCGTTTTCCCCGCATGAGCCGTCATGAAGGCCCACAGTTGACGAAGGGCCGCGAGGTGGTCCGGCCCGGGAGGACGCTGCGCGTACGCCAGCCGGCTGTAGGATTGGACAGTCTCGTGAAGGGGGCTCGCGATTTCAGGCAGTGACTCCGCGAGGCGCTGGGCGAATTCGAAGGGCGTTTCCTGGTGGTGCCGTGGGATTCCGTAGCCTTCGGCCCAGGCTTGAAGCGCATCAAAGGAGTAGGTGACGAGGTCGCCGGGTGACAGCCGCTGCAGCCGGGTGTCCAGGAAGGGATTCCGGAACTCCGTAAAGGGCTGCCGCGTCCGGGAGACAGGGGCCTGGGAACCCGATGCCTGCGTGGTGCCCTTTTGAGAACCCCAGGTCCATAGGTCCCGCCACAGTCCGACCAGGGCAGCCCAAAGCGCTGGTCCGTGAGACCAGAGCAATACCAGAGCCGCAGCCGCGAAGAGGGCATGGATAAGCCATTTTAAGATGGTACCCAGCGAGGACGGAACTCGAGCCGGGGACACTTGAGGGCCGGATGCGGATGGCGGGTTCTCGACGGCCGCCTTCTCGCCGGCGGAGCGCCGACCGGCCCCGTTCTCCACTGGCGGATTTCGACTAGAACCAGATTCCGTGCCGCCCGAACCCTCGGAGTATGGGGGTGTTCCTGCGCCGGCTGTGTCCTGGTCGCCGGTGGTTTTTGGCGTGCCCGGTCCCGTCCCCGCCTTCGCTCCGGCAGGTGAAGCCTTCGAGGCAGGCACTGATTGCGCTCCGATCCTCTCGGCAAGGGCCGGGAGGGAGTACGCGGCATCCGGCCGGGGCAGGAGCAGGCCGAGCAGCATCATCGTCACCGCGGTCAGCGTTCCGCGTGTCAACCAGGAGAGGGCAATGGACGCCGGCATGGGCACCCGGCGCTGACGCAGATAGCGGCGCAGTCCCAAAAAGCTGGTCGTGAGCAACAGGCCAAAGGCGGACAGGAGATAGAAACACAAGCAAGTGAAGGCCATCTCACGTCGCCCCGTATCGCTCACGGGCAGCAGCACCTGTCCCAGACCGAAGATGGGCAGGGCGGCCAGGGAGAAGCCGACGACCCAAAGACCCGGCGGTCGGGTCAGCTTCCGAGGATTCGGGTGGTCCGGTGCGGACATCGCCGCCCGCGCCTCACGGGTGGCGTATTGAACATAGAGGATTCGTCCCGGAGACCGCTCCGTCGAAGCATCCATCGCCCGTTCCCCCAGTCCCGCGACATCCAGCAGTCCCTCGCCGGTGGCATCGTCGTCATCGTCAATCAAGGTGCAGTCCCGCACCAGCCGGTCCACGCACGCCCAGGACACCGCCAGGAGGGCTAGTCCCGCGAACGGGGGTTCCACATTGCGAATCAGGGAAAGCGCGGTGACTCCGCCCAGTGCAAATCCGTAAAGGAATCCGCGGGCGGATCCGAGTTCGAGGGCGATCCGGGTGATCAATACGCTGGCCAGGGTGAACCAGCCCAAGGTCCATCGGAGGCGACCTCCGTGGTCTCCCCGATACAAGACTTCCACGAGGAAGAGAATCAGGCTGCCCACCAGCACCACGATCAGCGCAGGGGCGAGGCCGATGGCGAAATAGTCGCCCAGCGTCTGGCGTGGTCGTCGGGGGATGGCGGTGGGCACGGGGCGTGTCTCCTGGGGTTCACCGAAGCAGTTGCTCGGAGCACAGGCGGGCCAGTGTCGCCTCATCGTGAATGCGTCGCACCTCAACGCCGGTCGCGATCAGCCAGCCTGCCCAGTCCGGTCCCTGAGCCCAGGAAGGCGACTCCTGGGAGTCAAAAGCAATGCGCACGACGGTCACGCGAAACCCGCGCTTCCGGAGGCCTCCGAGCAGAACGGCGGTTTCTTCGGTCACCTCCTGGAGGATCGCCACCAGCGTGGTGTTGCGCGGCAGCCGGCTGTTCACTTCCAACAGCAATCCGGGGAAAGTCAGGCCGTCCGTCGGTTCCAGGCGCGCGAGCGTTTGCAGGATCCGGGCAAACTGATCCGTGCCTCGGCGGGTTTCCACGGCGACCGGACGGAGCCGATCACTGTGCGCCTCAAGCGCCACCCGCGCCCGCGCCTGATGTCGGGTCCGGAAAGCATGATTCCATCCTTCCGCTCTTAGGCGGTCCATGGTGTCGCGTCCATTGGAGAACAATCCCACCGGCTGGTTCATCTGATGCACGGCATTGGCCAGTGACGCGGCCGTGGTGGCGGCCAGTTCAGTGCGTGCCGCGCCGCCGACTCCGCTCAGCGCCTCGGAGTGAAAATCGAGCAGCAGGGTGGCGCCGGCGATCACCGAGGGCTCGCAGGTCCGGCTTTGCAGACGGCCAGCCCGGGCGGTGGCCCGCCAATGGATGCGATTCAGGGGATCCCCGTTCTGATAATCCCGGATCCCGGAGGTCCGCGTCGGATCCTCATACAAGCGGTGGACCAGGCGGATCTCACCGATCGGCCGGGGTGACGCGAGATCAAATCCCTCCAGGGGAACGACACGCGGCGGTACCCACACGAAGTGGGGCTCGCCGGCGACCCGGAAGCGACGGTGCAGGCCGAAGAGATCTCCCGTTTCAACGAGCAGCGGACCGATCGGGTAGCAACCCCGGGCCCGGCCTTCGACTTCGTAGCGGAAGGTTTCCTCCTCGCCCGGACGCAGCCGGACCAGGGACAGCCGTCCTCCGTGACACACCACGCGGGCCGGCGTGGCGGCGAGGGCCTCCGCCGGGAGATGATCCTCCAGAAGGATCCAGGGAATGGTGAAGCGCGAGCCGTTTCGCATGGTGACTTCCACGGTCACCGATTCGCCCAAGGCCAGCTCGGTCCGGTCGCATTCGCGGTGAACCTGCAATCCGTCCGCCCAGCGGCGGGTGAGCAGATGGCCCAGCAGCAGGACGCCGAGCAGGGGGTACATGGCATAGACCAGCAGTCCCAACTGCAGGACCGCTCCGAGGGCCAGAAGGACGACGGCGCCGGCCAGCCATTTCATTCCCGGGTTCACGGAATGATTCCGGGGCAAGGTACGTCCCGGGTGACGATGGGAGCATTCATGGACTCAGGCTGTGATGCCCGGCAGGGTGGGCACGGCCGTCTGGTGGAGGATCTCATTGATGACCATTTCGGCGCTCACCTTTCGCAGGCGCTTCTCGGGGTGAATGATGATCCGATGATTGAGGACGGCGGGGGCCAGTTCCTTGAGGTGATCGGGCAGGACGAAATCATATCCCTGGATCGCGGCCAGCGACTGCGCGGCCCGCATCAAGGCCAGGGAAGCCCGGGGGCTGGCTCCCAGGAGGATCGAGGGATGCTCCCGGGTGGCGGTGACGAGGCGCAGCAAATAATCGCGCACCTTGGGATCCAGCGAAACCCGGCGCACCTGTTCCTGGGCTTCCAGGATTTCACGGGCCTCTGCGACCGGAGTCAGCGTCTCGATCGGATGGCCCAATTGAAAGGACTCCAGAATGCGCAGTTCGTCCGCCCGGGCGGGATAGCCCAGGTGCAGTCGCATCAGGAACCGGTCGAGCTGGGCCTCCGGCAGCGGAAAGGTTCCCTCATGATCAATGGGATTCTGGGTGGCGATGATGAGGAAGGGTCGCTCCATCGGGTAGTGGATCCCGTCCACCGTCACGCTGCGCTCGGCCATTGCCTCGAGCAGGGCGGACTGGGTTCGCGGCGTGGCGCGATTCAGTTCGTCCGCCAGCACCAGTTGGGCAAAGAGCGGACCGGGCCGGAACTCGAAGGCGGTCGTTTTCGGATTGAAGATGGACGCCCCGGTGATGTCGGTGGGCAGCAGGTCAGGCGTGCATTGCAAACGCTTGAAGGTGCCGCCAACGCTCTGCGCCAGCGCGCGGGCCAGCAGGGTCTTGGCCACGCCGGGAACGTCTTCGAGCAGGATATGGCCTTCGGCGAACCAGGCCACCAGGGCCAGCATGAGGCGCTCACGCTTGCCGATGATCACCCGTTCCAGATGATCCAGAAGCCGGCGGGCCAGGGCGGCCGTCCCCGCGTCGGGTGTGGGTGACGCGGGGATGCTCGTGATGGGGAGCGAGGTGTCTCTGCCCTCCGGAGCCGCCACCGATGAAGTTGCCGGGCCGCGGGCCGCAGTGGCCAGGGCCGGCGCGGGCACGGCTGGCGGTCCACCCACCCTCTTCAGAAACGGCGACGCGGGGACATTGGAGGGCAGTCGAACCAGTGGTGAGGCGTCCACCGCCAACCGCGTGGGCTTGTGGCAGTAGGGGCACTCGGTCTCCTGTCCGCCCATGGCTTCGGGGAACTCCAGCGGGCGGGCGCACTGACTGCAAAGACAACGGGGCATGGTAAGGTCGTTGGACCATCTCCGGAACGGTGCCTCACGGTCAATCGTGGGGGTGCCGGCCGTCCGCCCGTCAGATCGAAGGTGGCGGTGACGGAAGGGGAAGCAGGACACCCCTGGAGGGAACTGCTGGAGATGTACGGCGGTTGGGGCGGGATGGAACTTTGCTTGTGGTGGTGCGCCATGGACCCTTCCGCCTGACGGCGGGTCAGTTGCTGGTGCGGCCTTCCGCGAGCGCACTGGGTAGGTCCCGCGACATCGCGAGCAAGAACAGGCGCCGTATTGCGTCATAGCCGCGATCGTTGGGATCCTCCAGGATGTCGTGGTCCCAAAAGTGTGGGTCATGCGGGTGGTAGTGGGTCCGCCAGAATTGCCGGCAGAAGAGTCCGCGCCCCAGGAACGGCGTGTGGATGTCCAACCTTGAGATTGAAACCAGGGTCCCCGGCGATAGGCTGAGGCCATGAGCATGACCGTTGAGCAGATCGTGGATGAGGCGCTGGGACTGCCTAGCGAAGCCCGAGCGCTCCTGGCAGATCGGTTGGTGGAGAGCCTTGATCCGGCCGAGGACGGTTACGTTCGCCAACTCTGGATGGAGGAAGCCACGCGTCGGCGAGACGAGGTACGGAGTGGGCGGGTGCAGACCATTCCCGGGGAGGAGGCGCTGGCGCAGGTTCGACGAGCCGTGGCCCGATGAAGTGGCAGTTTCATCCGGAGGCGCTCTCGGAGTACAAGGAGGCTGCCCTTCAGGTGCGGGAAGCACGCTGCCCGCAATGCTCCCGGGGCGGCCCCGATCTCCCCGGGGACCTCAATACCACTCGAGCTGCGGTGTCACGTCCGCGCGTTCCCAGGCCGTGAGGCGCTCCCGCTTCACCAGGGCGGCACTTTCGTTATTGCCCTGGGCCTGGAGCGATTGCTCGAGTCCGAACAGCGCCCAGCCATTTCGCGGCCAGCGGTGGAGATCTTCGCGGAACACCGCCTCGGCGGCCGAAGCGTCGCCGGCCCGCAACAGGGCGGCCCCCAGGGCGGGACGCACCGGCAGCGGCCAGAAGGTGGGTTCCATGTACGCGATGGCGTCCTCGGCAACAACGGCGCGCCGCAGATGGTCCAGTCCGGAGGCGGTGTCGCCGGCCGCCATTGCGCTCCTGCCGGCCAGCCAGGCTTCGGCGACCGCCAGCGTGTCGGCGACGGGGAATGCCGGAGTGGTCAGTTCCCGGGCCGCATCACTGGACGCCAGGCGCCCCAGTTCCTGATGCTCCCGCGCGGCGGCGTTCGGGTCTCCGAGCGCGGCGTGGGCCAGGCCGCGCGTGAAATGCCACAGGGCGCGGTCCACCAGAAAGTCGTTGGTCGCCGGCGGCCGGGCCACAGCCAGCACGGCATCCCAGTCCCCAAAGCGGGCGAGCGTCAGCCAAGGCAGATGCCGGAGCCGCGGCGCCTCGAGGGCCTTGTTGGGGCCGCAGACGTTGTCCCGGGCCAGTTGGGCCACCTCGTTGGCGAGACGTATTGCGGATGCACGGCGCCCCTCGAACACCTCGGCCCACCACTGGAAGTGGAGGTTGTGCGGATAGTAGGCGCCCGGATAGAAGCCCATGGACTGGCATTGCCTGAAGTAGTCGCGGTCCGCCTGGACGGCGAGTTGATTGGACCTGACGGCGTCGGCGTACTGCCCGACACGCATGTAGATGTGCGCGGGCATGTGCACCAGGTGGCCCGCCGCGGGCGCATAGCCGGCGAGACGGTCGGCCGCCGGCAATCCCCATTCGGGATTTGGGCCGGCCTCGACCGCATGGATGTAGAAGTGATTGGCCCCCGGGTGATCCGGCTGCCTCGCGATCACGAGGCGGAGCGCGGCGAGAATTTCGTCGGTTTCCGGCCGGGGAGTGCGGTCGCGCGTCCAGTAATCCCACGGGATGGTGTTCATGAGTGACTCGGCAAAGAGCACCCGGGCATCCAGGTCATCCGGATAGTCGCGGGTCAGCTCCCGCATGGCCCCGGCAAAGGCCCGGTCCAGGTCGCTGCGGTCTTCAACGTGCTGCTCCTGGTAGCGGGCTCCGAGCGTACGGATGTATGCCTGCTCGCGCCCGGAGACGCCTGCGGCTTTGGCGCGCGCGGCCTGCAGCGCCGCCCAGGCGGCCGCAGTGTCGTCGGGATCCATCGGACGGTTCACATGCGGTCCGTGGGCGTAGGCGACGCCCCAGTGGGCCATGGCACAGTCCGGGTCGAGATGGGCTGCCGACCGGAATGCGCGGGCCGCCTCCCGGTGGTTGAAGGCGTAGAGCAGCCTGAGTCCCTGGTCGAAATACTGTTGGGCAAGGTCCGACCGGGTCGTGACCGGATGTTGGAGGGAACCCAAACCCTGGAGCAGCGGGCCGGGAAGGGGTTCGGGAGTTGCGGCGCCGACCGCGATCGGCATCAAGGCGAGCACCGGGATCAGGAACCGGCGGAGTTTTCGGAAGATCGGTTGCATGGACGGAGGAATGAGGCCGTTGGCGTCCGGTCGGACGCCAACGGCCGGCTTGCCATCTGGAATCCCAGATTAGCCAACCACCAGACGCGACTTCAAGGGGATCGCCGTGGCCACATTGAAGTAGTTGGGTGACGTGGCCATCACCGTCCGGTGAATCCTCTCGAACTGCTCGGGAGTTCCGTTGCCGCGGACGTGGACCGTGTACCGAAGGTGGTCGTAGCCAGGCTTCACGGTCGGATCAATTCCGAGAAAGCCCCGGAGATCAATATCGCCCTCGGTCTCGATCCGCAGGGACTCCAGTTCGATGCCTTCCAGCGCGCAGAGGGCGGTGTAGCCGACGATCATGCAGGCATTCAACGCGGCGAGCAGGTACTCCTGCGGGTTGGCGTACCGGTTGGTGCCGCAAAGCTCCAGCGGTTCGTCCACGGAGATCGTGAAGTCCTTGGCCACTTCGCGTCCCCCAATCCGGTACCGGGTGACCCGGGCGTCGGATCGGGTGCCGCCCTGCCAGTGGGAGCTCACGCTCCAATGGGTCTGGCCCTCAGCGGGGTTGGCCGCAATCGAGGCGATGGCGCCTTGGAGGGCTTCGGTGTTGATCCCGTTCACGGTCCGGGTATTGGCGATCGGTGCCGTCATGATGTGTTTTCCTTTCTGTTGATGTTCTTGTTGATCCCGGAGCCATCTGGCACCGGATGTCACCCACCGAATTGCTGGAGTCGTGCCGGGCGTTGGGGATTTTTTGATGTGTTGATGATCAATGATTTATAAACGGACCAACCTCAAAGAACCCTCACGAGATCTCGTGAGTCGCGAGAGTTCGCGACCGAAGTCCGCGGAAATTCGTGCCAGGGGGGCGTCCCGGGGTGTGGGCGGCTATGAATGACTTCGGGGCCTGCGAATTCCCAGCGCCTTCATGCGCGAGGCGAGCGTCGAGGGAGCCAGGCCGAGGCGTTGGGCGGCGCCGTCGGTGCCGGAGAGTTTGCCACCGCAGGCTTCAAGAGCCCGCTCGATGTTTGCCCGCTCCAGCGCCACCAATTCCTCCGCGGTGTAGATGCGGGTGTTTGCCGGGGCATCCGGCGGGACTGCGGGTTCGCCGGCCGATCCAGGCAGGGCGGCCTGGAGGTTCGGACGGTGCCCGTCGGCGAGGATGATGGCCCGCTCGATGACGTTTTGAAGTTCCCGGACATTGCCGGGCCAGGCGTACTCGCTCAGGCGGCGCAGGTCGTCGGGGTGCGGCGGGTCAAGGCGCCGGCCCATGCGTCGCGAAAATCGCTGGAGGAATGCCCGGACGAGCAAGGGCACGTCGCCGCGGCGCTCGCGCAGGGGCGGGACCTGCAGGGGAAACACGTTGAGACGGTAGTAGAGTTCCTCCCGGAATTGTCCGGCGGTGACCATGCCCTTCAGGTCCCGATTGGTGGCGGCGATGACCCGGACGTCCACGGTCCGGGTCCGGTTCGCTCCGAGGGGCTCGAACTCCCCTTCCTGCAGGACCCTCAGCAGCTTGGCCTGCAGATCCAGGGGCAGCTCCCCCACCTCGTCGAGGAACAGCGTCCCGCCGTCGGCCATGGCGAAGCGGCCCTCCCTCCGGGTCGTCGCCCCGGTGAACGCACCGCGCTCGTGTCCGAAGAACTCGCTTTCCATCAGGGTGCCGGGAATGGCGGCGCAGTTGACCCGGACCAGCGCCCGCTCGGACCGGGGGCTCAAGGCGTGCAGCGACCGGGCGATCAACTCCTTGCCCGTGCCCGTTTCCCCATGGATCAGGACGGTCGTCCCGGCGGCGGCGACCCGTCGCATGGCGTCGAACAGTTCCCGCATGGCCGGGCTTTCGCCAAGCAGGTCTCCAATTTCGGAGAATTCCCGGACGCTTTCCCGGAGGTATTCCGTTTCTGCGGTCAGTTCCTGGATCCGACGCTCGGCCGCCATGCGTTCGTCCACGTTGCGCAGGATTACGGCATGAAAGGTGCGTCCGCGGTTTTCGAACCGCGATACCGTGGCCTCGGCGGTCACCCGGTCTCCATCCGCCCGCCGCACGGCGAAGTCGCCGGGGATCCAGAGGTGGCGCCCTCCATCGGGACGCGTGTCCAGTTCGCGCACGAAGGACTCGAACCGCGGGACGGTCTCCTCGGGCAGCCACTCCGGCAGCGGGCGCCCGGTCAGGGCATCCGGATCGCACCCAAACAGACGCCCGGCGGCCGGATTGGCGCGGACGACCGTCCCTGCTGCGTCCAGTACGGTGATGGCGTCCATGGCGCCGTCGAGCAGCGCCGACACCTGTTCCTCCCGTGCACGGATCTGCTCTTCGGCGCGCAGGCGCCGGCTTTCTGCCGCGGCCCGGGCCGCGAAGATCTCGAAAAGCGACAGCCGCCGCCGGTCTTCGGGCATTGGCTTGACGTCCAGAACCGACAGGTGGCCCATGACCTCATCGTTGGTATCAAGGAGCGGTACCCCGAGATAGCTGACCGCGTTGATCGCGACCAGGTCCGGATCACCGGGGTAGAGCTCGATGAGCCGGTCGGGGATGTGGATGAACCTGCGGGATTCGACGACCGGGGCGCAGGCGGTGCCGGTGATGTCGTACTCGAAGGGGTCCACGAACCGTCCCTGCAGCCAGAAGGCATGGGCACGCAGCCGCCGGCTGGCCGGCAGATATTCGGTGACCCAGGCGCCGGCGGTGTCCATGACCTTCGCGAGATTCCGAACCAGCGCCCGGAAGAAGTCGCGTCCGGTCACCCCGGCGGTGCCCTCCACAACGAGGCGGAGGGTGGCCAGGTCGGGGGGCGGGGACTGGCGGGCCGGCATCGGGGCAATCCTAACGGGTGTCGCGGCCGGGGAGAACCCGGGAAATCGGGCGCTCCCCGGGTCGGCCGGCAGGCGCTCCGGCCGTGGCGGAGACTGGGAGGCTTTTTCAGCGCCAATTCGGTTCTCGACACCTGGCGCATCTCCAGTACGATCCCCGCTTTGATTGACGGACAACACCGGGCGGTACCTGCTGCCCGACACCGAAATCAGCATGGAAGCCAAGTCAAAGACCATCACCGAACATCGCACGCACGACAAGGACACCGGATCGCCCGAGGTCCAGATCGCGCTGCTGACCAGCCGCATCGCCAACCTGACCGAGCATCTTCAGAAGAATGCCAAGGACAACAGTTCCCGACGCGGGCTGCTGATCCTCGTCAGCCAGAGGCGGCGCCTGCTGAACTATTTGCAGAAAACGGACGAGGGCCGTTACCAGGCCATCACCAAAAAGTTGAAATTACGCCGATAAATTCCGTGCAGGCCGGGCCTTGGGCCCGGTTTTGAATTTTGGCTGGAGCCACCCCCCATCGGGGTGCCGAGGGGGCCGCATGCGATGCGACCCGGACCGCCCCGCGACAGCCATTCCCGAAACATCATTCCGGTCGCGTCAACAACTGAGATCGGCCCGTCACCGGGTGATTTCACTCAGCGACCCCGACGCCGCGGGCGCCAGCCGGCGTTCTGTTGGGGCGGTTGATTGAAGTTCCCCGGGCTCCGGGCCGGCACAAGACAACATGCCAGAGAAAGTAACTGTGAGTGTCGGAGGTCAGGACCTCCATATCGAGTCCGGCCGCTACGCCCGTCAGGCTGACGGGTCCGTGACCGTGCAAATGGGTGACACCGTCATCCTCACCGCCGCGGTGGCGGCCACCAAGGCGAAGGAGGGAATGGAGTTCTTCCCGCTGACGGTGGATTACCGCGAGCGGGCCTCCGCCGCCGGGAAGTTTCCCGGGGGCTATTTCAAGCGCGAAGGACGCCCCACCGAGAAGGAAATCCTCACCTGTCGTCTGACGGACCGGCCCATCCGGCCGCTCTTCCCCAAGGGATGGTACAACGAGGTGCAGGTCCAGAGCGTGCTGCTGTCCGCCGACGGACAGAATGATCCGGACATCCTGTCCATCCTGGGCGCCTCGGCGGCCCTGATGGTGTCCGACATCCCCTGGGCGGGTCCGATCGGCGCCGTCCGGGTCGGACGGGTCCGCGGCGCGTGGATTGCCAATCCGACCCACGACCAGCAGTCGGAGTCCGACGTGGACCTGATCTATGTGGGGAATGAGACCGACGTCGTCATGTACGAGGGCTCGGCCAACGAGATCCCCGAGGAGGACTTCATCGCCGCGCTCCGGTTTGGCCAGGAGGCCATCCAGCCGCTGATCGCCGCGCAGAAGGAGCTTGTGGCGCGCATCGGGCGGCCCAAGCGGACCGTGAAGGTCAACGTGGTGCCCGACGAGATCCTGGCGGCGGCGAAGGAACTGGCGGGCGACCGGATCATCCCGGCCCTGCTGACGCCGCAAAAATTGGCCCGTGAAGCCGCGGTGAACGCCGTCTTCACCGAGGTGGGCGAACAATTGGTGGCCCGGTTTGGCGCCGACAAGGTCACCCCGTTCGTGCTCAAGGATGCCCAGTACTACATCCAGAAGGAGGCGGTTCGGTCGTTGATCCTGGATCACGGGAAGCGGCTCGACGGCCGCAACATGGATGACCTGCGGGCGCTGAGCAGCGCCGTCGGATTTCTGCCGCGCACCCACGGCAGCGCGATGTTCCAGCGCGGCGAGACCCAGGCGGTCTGCATCGCGACGCTGGGCACGAGCGACGACGTTCAGGAGTTCGACGCCTACACGGGCGGTGAGACCAAGAAGCAGTTCCTGCTGCACTACAACTTCCCGAATTTCTCGGTCGGTGAGACCGGCCGCATCGCCGGTCCCGGGCGCCGCGAGATCGGGCACGGGGCGCTGGCCGAGCGCAGCGTCCGGCCGATGATCCCGCTGGAGGAATATCCGTACGCGGTGCGCATCACTGCCGAGATCATGGAGTCCAACGGCTCCACCTCGATGGCCTCGGTGTGCGGTGCCACCCTGGCACTGATGGACGCGGGCGTTCCGCTCAAGCGGCCCGTGGCCGGCATTTCGATCGGCATCTGCACCGAGGACGACGCCGAGGGGCGGATCAACCGTTACCGGCTGCTCACCGACATCATCGGTTGGGAGGACGCCTTCTGCGACATGGACTGCAAGATTGCAGGCACCGAGAACGGGATCACGGGCTTCCAGCTTGATCTCAAGCTCAAGGGCCTGCCGCTGTCCATCATGGCCGAAGCGGTCGCCAAGGCGCGCAGCGCCCGTTTGGAGATCCTGAAAAGCATGGCCGCCACCCTGCCGGCGCCGCGCACCGACATCTCGAAGTATGCACCGCGGATCACGGTGCTGCGGATCAATCCTGAGAAGATCGGCCTGCTCATCGGGCCCGGCGGCAAGAACATCAAGCGCCTGGTGGATGACTCCGGGTGCGAAATTGACATCGAGGACGACGGCACGGTGAAGATCTTCTCGGTTTCGGCCGAGGGGATGGAGCTGGCCAAGCGAGAGATCGAAGCGCTGGGCGCGGAGATCGAGATTGGCCGCCTTTACCTGGGCCGCATTGTCACCATCAAGGAATTCGGCGTGTTCGTCGAAGTCATGCCGGGCCAGGACGGCCTCGTGCATGTCAGCGAGCTTTCCAACAAGCGCGTCAACCGCCCCGAGGACATCGTCAAGATGGGCGATGAGATCTGGGTGAAGTGCATCGGCGTGGACGACAAGGGGCGCGTCAAGCTCAGCCGCAAGGCCGCGATGGAGGAGCGGGGTGAAATCCCCGCAGGTTCCACCGAGGCGAATGGTGCGGCGGTCGCCGACGACGAACGGCCGCCCCGGGCGGAACGACCGGAGCGTGCGGAACGTGCGGAACGTCCCGAACGCGGAGAGCGGGGCGAGCGGGGTGAGCGTCCAGAGCGTCGGGAACGCCGGGAGCGTCCGGAACGACCCGCCGATGCCGGCCGAGCCCGGGGCGAGTCCGAGGCATCGCGTGCGGCCAAGCAGGGATCCCCTGAAGACAAGGCCCGCGCGGCATCGGCCGCCGAGCCCGGCAAGATCTACCGGGCGAAAGTAGTTGCCATCAAGGACTTTGGAGCCTTCGTGGAGTTCCTGCCAGGGGCTGAGGGCCTCGTGCATGTCAGTGAACTGGCCAACTTCCGGGTGAAGCGGGTCGAGGACATCGTCCAGCTCGGGGATGAGATCACCGTGAAGTGTCTGGGCGTGGACGAGAAGGGGCGGGTCCGGCTCAGCCGCAAGGCGGCGATGGAGGAGCGCGACAGCCGTCCCGAGGTGACCGCCGAACCGGAACGACCCGAGGCCGACGAGGAGGCTCCGGTGGATCAAGACCGCTGACCGCTGACCGCCGCGCTCGGGCACGGCGAATTTCAGAACGGCGGGCCGGAAGGCCCGCCGTTTTCGTTGCCAGAATCCAGTTCCCCCGGATCGGGACGGTCCGTAGAATCCCGCCGCGTTCGGAAGCGGACTTCCGGGCGCACAACAGCGATTTCCTTATGCCACTCACCCATACGAAAGACCTTTTTGCCAAGGCGTTGAAGGGCAAGTACGCGCTGGGCGCGTTCAACGTGAACAACATGGAACTGCTGCAGGCCATCGTCGAGGCCTGCGAGGAGGAGAAGGCGCCCGTGATGCTCCAGATCTCCAAGGGGGCGCGGGACTATGCCCATCCGGTTTATCTCAAGAAGCTCATCGAGGCGGCGGTCAGCCTGAGCACCATCCCGATCGCGGTGCACCTCGACCACGGCGACAGCTTTGAGCTGTGCAAGCAGTGCATTGATGAGGGCTTCACCAGCGTGATGATTGATGCCTCCCACGATCCGTTTGAGAAGAACGTGGAGGTCTGCCGCAAGGTCGTGGACTATGCCCACAAGCATGACTGCGTGGTCGAGGGCGAGCTGGGGATGCTCGTGGGGGCGCAGCACGACGATGGCGAGGAGGGTGGCGGCTACTCCAAGGGAGGCGTGTACACGCATCCCGACGAAGCCGTCGCGTTCGTCAAGCAGTCCGGTGTGGACTCCCTGGCGGTCGCCATCGGCAACAGCCATGGCGCCTACAAGTTCAAGGGCGAGCAGCACCTGGACCTGGAGCGGCTCAAGGCCATCAAGAAGGCCCTGCTGGATGCGGGGCTTGGGGACTACCCGTTGGTGCTGCACGGCGCCTCGTCGGTGCCCAAGGATCTGGCGCAGAAGATCAACAAGTACGGTGGCGACCTGGGGGAGGAAACCGCCGGGGTCCCCGAGGCCGACATTGAGATCGCGCGTCGCACCGGGTGCACCAAGGTCAACATTGACACCGACCTTCGCCTGGCGATGACCGCTGCGATTCGCGAGGTGCTTGCGACCAAGCCCAAGGAATTTGATCCCCGCAAGTATCTGGCACCCGCCCGCAAAGCGGTGAAGGAGCTGGTGCGTCACAAGCTCCGCAACGTGCTCTGCAGCGCCGGTCACGCGTTCGACTGAGCGTCGGGGGCCGGGGTGCCTCCCGGGCGCCCGCGTCACCGGGGCGTGGGTCCCGTCGCCGCCGGCAGCCGTTCGAGCAGGCGCCGCGGGCCCTCGAGAAATCGTCGGGGGTCGGCATCGAGCGCGTCGTTGTGGTCGCCCGCCAGTTCCCAGAGCATCTTGGGTTCGCCGGCGGCTGCGAACAGACGTTCTCCGTGGTGAAACGGGACCAACGTGTCCCCGCGCCCGTGCATCACCAGCACGGGGACGCGGATGCGGGGCAGTTTGCTGAGGTTGTCGTAGCGGATCCGGCCTATCGCCCGGACGGGCAACCACGGGAACAGCTCGGCGCCGAGGTCCGGAATGCTGGTAAAGGTGCTCTGGAGCACCACGGCACCGACCGGTTCGCGCAGGGCAAGTTCGGTGGCCACGCCGCCCCCCAGGGATTCGCCGAAGGCCACGATGCGGGTCGCCTCGAAACCCCGGTCGCGGAGCCATGCCCAGGCCGCCTGGGCGTCCCGATAGGTGCCTTCTTCATTGGGGCGACCCCGGCTCCGGCCGTAACCCCGATAGTCAAATCCGAGAACGGCCACGCCGATCTCCCGAAGCGCCGCGTAGGTCTCGAGGCGGTGGCTGATGTTGCCGCCGTTGCCGTGACAGTGAAGGACCGCCACATCGCCATACGCGGCTCCATCCGCAGCGGGAAGAAACCACGCATGGAGGCGTCGCCCGTCGGTGGTGGTCAGCCACACCTCCTCGTAAGGGATGCCAAGGGACGACGGATCGGCCCACAGCGACGGCGTGGGTTGGTACACGTTGCGATGCTCAAACCAGCGGAGAAGCACGTAGAGCAGGACGGGAAGGACCAGCAGTCGCCCCAACGACCGCAGTCTGTCCGAAGTCATGGGCCAAGTCTGCCAGCGCCGGGCCGCCGCGGCACGGTCCGAGTCGCGCCATGGATTTCGGAATCGAGTCCACATTGCGGCAATCGGTCGGGGAACATCATTTTCGCCTTGGCAACCGGGGTCCGTTTCGACTAACCACCATTTGTCCCCGAAAGGTTGTGCCGGTGCCCGGAATTCTACCTCCGGGGACCGATATCCCCAAGGGGCTGTTGTCGCCGGCGATCCCGGTCCGGCCTCGACGGCCTCCGCATTTGGCGGACGCGGGCGCCTCGGCGCCCATCCCCACCGGGAATCGTCTCCCTGTGCTCCAAAAATCCCTTCCTCTCATGAGATCCACGCATGTCCTCCACCCGGATGCCTGGCTGCCGGCATTATCCGGGTCATTACGCGGCCTGACCATTGCCGGCCTGCTGGTCCTGGGTGCCGCCTCCGCTCGCACGGCAACCTTCACGACGGATTTCTCCTTCGATCCGGGCGGGACCCCCCTTGGGACTGCCGAGGTGGAGGATGGCGTCCTGAAGCTCACCGATCTGGCGGACTTGCCGCCGGCGGACAATCCAAAGCCACTGCCGCAGAACGGCTCCTACAAACTGCCGGATTTCAATGGCGGGGCCCTGATCCAGAGCTTTACGGCCACATTCAAGGCCGCGGTGGGCGGCGGCAGCTCCCTGGGGGCGCAAGGGTTCAGCTTCGTGCTGGCGGACGACCTTTCGGATTTCGAACCGTTTCGCGAGGGCGGGGGCAACAGCCAGGGGCTCGTCATCTCCTTTGACACGATTGATAACCTCCCGGGGTTCAACGCCGAGGGGAATGACCCAGGGGACGCCCCGGGCATCATTGTGAAGATGGGCGGGGTGAAGGTGGCCGTGCGCAACTTCCGCGGCATCCCGACCTACCCGCCGAATTCGACCGCGGTCCGGTTTGCCGCGGTGGAGGTGCGGGTGGATCCCGACGGCTCGCTGACCGTCGTCTATGACGGCGTGACCGTGTATGACCGGGTGGGGATCGGATACACGCCCATCGCGGGTGTGTTTGGGTTCGGGGCGGGCACGGCTGAGTTGACGGCGGCCATCCGCAACAATCACTGGATTGACGATGTGAGCATCACCACGGCGACGGTCGGGGCCGGGGCGTATGTCGCCTCGAAGTCCCCCGCAGCGCAAAACGCACCGCCGGACGCCGTGGTCACGGTGGTGGTCGAAAATCTGACCTCGCCGACGGTCGCGATGACTTTCGACGGTGATGCGGTCCTGCCGACCGTCACCAGCCAGGGGAACACCCGCACCGTGACCTTCGATCCGCCGGGCTTCCTGGCTTCGGGATCCAACCACAAGGTGACCCTAACGTATGACGGCTCGAAGACGTTTTCCTTTGAGTTCAACGTGGCTTCGTATCTGACCGTGCCGGCGTCCGCCAAAGCGCCCGCGGGCAGCGTCAACACCACGACCAGCGGCTTCCGGGCGCGGGTTTACCAGGTCGAGTCCCCGATCGTCTCCAGCGTGGCGGCGGCGGAGCGGCAGCTGGCCGGGGAGTTCGGCCCAAGCATTGCCAGCACCTTCGGCGCAAACGCCGACGGCACCTTCAATCTGGAGACCGTCAATTTTGATGACGACCAGGAGGGCAGCGGTCACTTCATATTCGACGATGCCATTCCCGGTTATCCGGGGCTGACTGCAGACGGCTTTGAGGCGCTGGACAACATCGTCATTGAGAGCATTGCCTACCTCGAACTGCCGGCGGGCGTCGTCCGGTTGGGGGTCGTCAGCGACGATGGCTTCAAGCTCACCATCGGGCGCGACCCGCGCGACGTCACCGCTCCGGTGGTGGCGCTTGTCAACGGGGTGTCCACCACCGAGACCAGCTTCGTGGTTGAGGAGGCCGGCATCTATGGCGTGCGACTGCTCTGGTACGAGGGCGTGGGCAATGCGCATTGCGAACTGTATTCGGTGACGTCCACCGGGGCGCGGATCCTGGTGAACGACCGGTCCACGCCGGGCCACATTCGGGCCTACCGCGACCGTTCCGGCGCGGTGGCGCCCTACATCAGCAGCGCGAAACCGGCTCCCGGCGAAACCGGGGTGAGCCCCAGGCTGAGCCTGGACATCGTGGTGACCGAGGAGACCACGGTCCTGAGTCCCGCCTCGATCCAGCTCATGGTGAGGGACACGGTCCTGGTGCCGACCGTCACCAAGAACGGCCGGGCGACCACGATCAGCTATCAGCATCCGGGGCACGTGCCGGAAGGCTCCTATCCGGTCACCCTGTCGTATGCAGA
This sequence comes from Verrucomicrobiia bacterium, assembly GCA_019634635.1. NCBI lineage: Bacteria > Pseudomonadati > Verrucomicrobiota > Verrucomicrobiia > Verrucomicrobiia bacterium. Next base: position 91,329 of record JAHCBB010000012.1, on the reverse strand, counting down.
CGGCTCGGGCAACGCCGTGACGAGTGCCTGGTCGTTCTTCACGGTGCCGGGCGCATGTGAGAATGCCGGGGGCCCGGCGACGACCGGCTACTGGAACTTTGGTGACGGCACGCTCAAGGCGTCGGTGGGCAGCGACCTGGCCTACATTGATGGCGCACTTGCGGGTCATTACGACTTCGGAACCAGCGGCGCGGGAGCCTACGCGGACATTCCAGGGATTGATGGACAGCCCGCGAAATTCCTGGTGATCCCGCGCAATGACAATGGCGAGGACTTCCGCCGCACGGGATTGCGGGCAAAGCCGGGCCTGCCTCCGAGCGGCGGGGGCCAGAACGCCAATGTGTGGACAATGGTCATGGACGTGTACTGGGGCGAAGGCCACGGGTTTGGCACGGTGTTCAGGACGCGCGACCTGGACCAGAACAATGATGGTGACCTGTTCTGGAGGGCTTCGGACGGCTCGTACGGCAAGGGTTGCTGCTCAAACTACGACGGCATCAATCCCGCCAACAGCCACCCGCGCAACACCTGGGCGCGCGTCGTGTTCGTGGCGGACATGACCTCCACGCCCAAGCGGTTCGCCAAGTACGTCAATGGCGTCAAGCATCGCGACGACCCCAGTGGCGATGGCGCCAATCTCGACGGCCGGTACTCGCTCCCGCCGGAGATCTACCTGTTCAACGACGGCGACGACAACGAGCAGAGCACCGTCCTGGTGAGTGCCATCCAGTTCCGCGATGGCGCCCTGACCGACGCGGAGGTGGCCGCGCTGGGTGGACCTGCCGCCTCGGGCATTCCGGCGCCGTCCGGTCCCGCGGGCAATGGCGTCGCCGGACAATGGGAATTCAACGGAAGCCTGCAGGCCTCAACGGGCACGGCCGCTGCGTACATTGATGATGCCCTGGCCTCCCACTACGACTTTGGCACGAGCGGCCAGGGGACATATGCGGACATCCCGGCGATCGGCGGCCAACCTGCACAATTCCTCGTGATCCCGCGCAATGACAACGGCGAGGACTTCCGCCGCACCGGCCTTCGGGTCCGCCCGGGGCTGGCGCCGAGCGGCGGCGGCCAAAACGCCAACGTGTGGACGATGGTCATGGATGTGTACTGGGGCGAGGGGCATGGGTTCGGGACCGTGTTCCGGACGCGCGACCTGGATCAGAACAACGACGGCGACCTGTTCTGGCGGGCGTCGGACGGTTCCTATGGCAAGGGCTGCTGCTCGAACTATGACGGCATCAATCCGGCCAACAGCCATCCGCGCAACACCTGGGCGCGCATCGTGTTCGTGGCGGACATGACCTCCACGCCCAAGCGGTTCGCCAAGTACGTCAACGGGGTGAAACATCGTGACGACCCCAGCGGAGATGGCGCGAATCTCGACGGCCGGTACTCCCTGCCGGCGGAGATCTACATGTTCAATGACGGCGACGACAACGAACAGAGCACCGTCCTGATCAACTCCCTGCAGTTCCGTCCGGTGGCGATGACCGACGACGAGGTGCTGGCCCTGGGCGGTCCCTCGGCGTCCGGCATCCCGGGACCGGAATCGGTGGACCCGGGCATCAAGGGTCACTGGACCTTTGACGGCAACCTGGCCGCGACGATCGGACAGCCGGTGGCCTACATTGATGAAGCCCTGGCGTCCCACTACGACTTCGGTGCCAGCGGCCAGGGCACGTATGCCGACGTGCCGCCGATTGGAGGCCAGCCTGCCCGGTTCCTGGTGATTCCGCGCAATGAGGAGGGAGAGGACTTCCGCCGTACCGGGCTCCGGGTCCGGCCGGGATTGCCGGCGAACGGCGGTGGGGTCAATGCCAACCTGTGGACGCTGGTGATGGACGTGTACTGGGGTGAGGGGCATGGGTTCGGAACCGTCTTCCGGACGCGTGACCTGGATCAGAACAACGACGGTGACCTGTTCTGGCGGGCGTCCGATGGTTCCTATGGCAAGGGTTGCTGCTCGAACTATGACGGCATCAACCCGGCCAACAGCCATCCGCGCAACACCTGGGCGCGCGTCGTGTTTGTGGCGGACATGACCTCCACGCCCAAGCGGTTCGCCAAGTACGTCAATGGCGTCAAGCATCGCGACGACCCCAGTGGCGATGGTGCCAATCTCGACGGCCGGTATTCGCTCCCGTCGGAGATCTACATGTTCAATGACGGCGACGACAACGAGCAGAGCACCGTGCTGGTGAGCGCCCTCCAGTTCCGCGAGGGCGCCCTGACCGACGACCAGGTGGCTGCGCTTGGCGGGCCCACGGCCGACGGCCCGCCGCTCGTCGGGGATGGCGGTGATGTTTGCGTGCCCCTTGGGGCGCCACCGGAGTCCGCGGAGTTGCTGGGGAGTGCCACGTTGGGAGGGGCCTACGCTCCTGAATCCGGGGCCACGGTGGACGTTGCCGGCAAGACGATCACCGTTGCCGCCCCGGAGGGCACCCGGTACTACCGGGTCAGCGGCTCTTCGGTGACCCGGATCCGGTCGGTCACCATCAACGGCACCTCACTGGTTCTCGCCTACGAATAAGGTCCAGCGACCGGACAGAACCGCCAATGTCACACCGGGGGCTGCCGATCGGCAGCCCCCTTTTTGCGGGTGCGGCTGGCAGGGCGACCCGATCTTGGGGGTTGATGTCCCCTGCACGCCCGACAAGGGGAAGTGCCAACCGGGCGCCTGGGTCATTTGACGTGAGACAGAGGCTGAAGGAAGTCTCGGGCAAAACGCCACCGTGTTGGACAACAACCGCATCCGAGGCACCGCGACGGAGATGGGGCGGCGAATCGCGCTGAGGTACGGGACCTGTCCGGAAGGTCGTGGTGTCCATGGAACGTGGGACCCTGATGGGCGCGGCCCGTGGGGAAACGCGGGCTTCTCGCCCACGAATGCGGCAACCTGCCGCCGACTCGATCGGATGGCGGATTCGCTGCGTCTACGGTGACAATGTTCGGGGAGTCTGCCACCGTACGCTGATGGGTGTCCTTGGATGAGCACATCGGGTTCAGGAGCTGCCAGCATGGCCATTGCACTTGCGATGGCCGCGGCTGGCGGACCGTCCGCCGCGACGGTTGAGGACTCTTTTGGCTTCGAGCTCGGGCCCGGCGAGACCGCCTTTGCACTCCAGATCCCTCCGCTCGCCGGGCGCGTGGAACGTGTCGAAATGACGCTCGACGCCACGCTGCTCGGCACCATCCAGTTTTCCGGCACCTCGAGCTCCCAGTCTGTTGAGTTTGAGTCTGGGGATGTCCGCGTTGACGTCCTGCCCCGGGCACCGATGGCGGTGGCGCTTCCACCGCTTGTGCTTCGGGCCCACGGGAGTGTGGAAGTGGATGCCGGAGCCCATGTGTCCCTCCAGGTGACCTCCGGCCGGATTCAATCAGTGACGACCCAAAATGCCGGAGACCTCGACGCGCTATCCGGACCGGACCCGGTGGCGTTTGACGTGGACCTGAGCAGCGGGATCGAGGCGGGGGTGCAAACCCGTCCACCCGGAATACGGGCACTGGCCTGCGGATATCATGTGAAGGGCCGCCTCAAAATTACCCGCTGGGTTGTGGAGGATCCCTTGGGCCGCGATGACCCAATGGGGCCGGTGATCGGTCCCCACGTGGTCATTCCGGTGGAGCGCCTGCTGGCCAACGACTCCGGAACCGGCGGCGGCCCGGCAGCGATCGCTTCCGTGGCCGCGCAGAGTGCGGTCGGGTTTCCGGTGGAACTTGTCGGACGATACGTTCACTACCGCCCGGGTCCGACGTTCCAAGGGGCTGACTCGTTCACTTACGCGATCCACGGCGCCTCTCCGGGAACGACCGACCCCACCGTCAGCCTGACCATCCTGCGACGGCTCCCGCCCCCTCCGCTGCTGCCGGGCATCCGGCGCCATCCGGCTGGATTGCAGATGGACTGGCTCCATGAACCCGGAGCCCTCGTCCACCTTGAGCGGACTGCCGATTTGCTGCGCGGGCCCTGGGATTGGTCCGGAACGGCGATGGCGGATTCCGGGGGGAACCTGGTGTTTCTCGATGCGGACACGGGCAGCTCCGGGAGCCTGTTTTACCGTTGGCGCCGGGACTGATATCGCCCCCCCATGAAGGAGGCGATCCACGGTGGACGCTGAAACCGCGCTGGCGCGGTGAATGCCGGGTCGGAGTCACCTTCGGCCGGGTCCTCGCGCTGCGCTACGCTGGCTTCGAAAGGTGATCGGGGCCGGTTGCGCCACTCTCGCCGCGGGGCCCGCTTGGCGGGTCAGGACCCGGATCTGCCGGGAGTCTCGCCCGCAAACAGTGACCGCATGCGGGCAATGAAGGTCTGGGCGCGGGATGGCGACGGCGGAATGGCGTCAGCTGCATCCAACGCCCCGGTGCGTTGTTGATTCGCCTGTTCGCGGCCGGCAATGGTCTGTTCCAGGAGTTTGAGCAGGGCCGGTTCGCTGCTCGTCAGCAACTGGAGGGCCTCCCTGTGGATTTCGAGGAGGATGCATTCGGTGATGGCGGCAACCGAGGCACTTCGCGGTTCACCGGTGAGCAGGGATCGTTCCCCGAATACGTCGCCCGGTTGGAGGACGGCCAGTTCGACGGGGTTCGGGGACGAACCCCTTGAACCCAGCACTCTCAGGGTTCCTTCGGCCACCAGGAACATGGAATCACCAGGATCGCCGGCGCGCACGAGGACATGGGCCGGTCGGACACAGCGCAGGCGCACCTCAGCGGCCAGTCGGTGGAGGCTGGCCTCGGGAAAGTTGTGAAACAGTTCGACGCGGCGGAGGAATGCCAGGCGGTCCTCCACTTGGTGAAGTCCGCCCGCAATGCGTGGTAACCGCCCGAGGAAGACGTTGTTTCTGGGGTGGGCAAATGTGAGCCCCGCCTTGGAGAGGTGTTCGATCACGCACTTCCAAACGACGTGCGTGACGGTGTCCGGGGAAATTTCCCCGGGATCAAACCAGAAACGGACCATGTACTCGATCCCCTCGCCCGAGGCGTCGGTGATGAGGGCCTCCGGTGACGGGTGGCGGCGCGGTCCGTCCGGAAGCGTCGTGGCGGCGTTGACGGCGGAAATCAAGATGCGCAGGGCCCGGTTTGCCGGAACCTCGGAATCCAGCCGGAGGCGGATCTGAAACCGGCTCGCCGGATGGGGGATGGCATGATTGGTCACGGCGCTGGTGGCGAGGCGGCTGTTGGGGAGCAGGACGATGAAGCCGTCCCGCGTCCGCAGTCGCAGCGTTCTCCAGTTGATTTGCTCGATCCATCCGCGGATCGGCTCGCCTTCGTCCCCGGCGACGGAAATCCAGTCTCCAATCGAGTAGGCGCCCTCCAGATTCGCACCAAGCCCCGAAAAGAAATCGAGAATGATGGGGCGGAGGGCGATGCCGAGTACGAGGCCGAAGACCCCCGAGGCCGCCCAGAAGCCCGCCATGGATTGCTCGAAGACCGTCACCAAAATGCCCGCCATGGCCGCCGCCAGGAAGACAATGGCGAGCACGTCCTTGAGGATTTTCGGGAGGGGCTTGCCGGCGGCGCGGGTCGCGAGCCCGTCGAGGAACACCAGGCAGACCCAGCGCTGCGCCATCAGGGCTCCGACCAGCCAGAGTGCGATGCAATAAGCCCGGGCCCGCCATACCACCGCAGGGCTGTCGTCGGGCCCGGCGGACAGGTTCCACAGGGACGGCTGCACAACTCCCGTCGAGAGCAGCGCAATGAAGACGAGGGTGGGGATGGCAACGGTCCGCAGCATCCGGACGGTGGTCGGTACCGGGGGCATTTCCAGAAATGAAGGCCGTGGTTTGCCGGGACCCGCAAGCGGCGGATTGCCCGCAGTCCGGTCGCGGACGCGGGTGTCGCCGGTGTCCACGCCGCCCGGCGGTCCAGGATTCCCGAACGGGCGTCCCGTGCCGGTGGTGCGGACGATCGGAGGCGCGGACTATTTCAGGCCGGCAAACACCTGATGGACGTCGTCGTGGTCATCGAGCGCGTGGAGGAACTCCACCACGGCCTCCCGTTCCTTCGGTGGCAGGTCCACGGGATTCCTGGCCACAAACCGCATCTCGCTGGCGAGGATGGTCCAGCCGTTCTCCTTGAGCCATTTGCTCACCTGGGTGAGCTGCCTGAGGTTCGTGAAGAAGCGGGTCCCCCGCACCCCTTCTGGAATCTCCGCAGTCTCCAGCGACTCGAGATTTTCAGCGCCGGCCTCGATGGCGTCGGCCTCCGGGTCCCGGCCCAGGTCTGCGTGGGTGGCCTCGACCACCCCGAGATGATCAAAAAAGAAGCCCATGGATCCCGGTTGGCCAAGCTGTCCGCCCTTGCTGAAGAGATGCCGGATGTCCGGAGCCGTTCGATTCCGGTTGTCGGTCAGGCATTCCACGATCACCGGGACCTTGTGGGGTGCAAAGCCCTCATACAGCACCGTTTCGTATTCCACCTTCTCGTCGAGCAATCCCGCGCCCTTTTTGATGGCGCGCTCGATGGTGTCCCGGGTGACGCTGGCTTTGCGGGCCTTGTCCACCGCGACATGGAGGCGCGCGTTGAGGTCGGGGTCGGCGCCACCGATCTTGGCGGCGATCATGATCTCGCGGACCATCTTGCCAACGACCTGACCCTTCTTGTGAGCGGCGGCCTCGCGGCCCGCCTGTTTCCATTGTGCACCCATGGGTTCCGGGAGGTTGCACCAGGCGGGGGCGGGAGCGAAAGGGGAAGGTGCGGGCGGGTGCCACCCCGGCTCATCCGAACCGGCCCGTGACGTAATCCTCCGTCTCCTTGCGCTCCGGACAGGTGAAAATCCGGGTGGCGGTGCCGTATTCGATCAGCCGGCCAAAGTAGAAGAAGGCGGCGTGATCCGAGATCCGTGTCGCCTGTTGCATGTTGTGGGTCACAATCACGATGGTGTAGTCGCGCTTCAACTCCAGGATGAGCTCCTCGATCCGGGTGGTCGCGACCGGATCCAGTGCCGACGCCGGCTCATCCATCAGGAGGATGCGAGGCTGGATGGCGATGGCGCGTGCGATGCACAGTCGCTGTTGCTGGCCACCGGACAGGCGAAGCGCGCTTTCGCTGAGACGGTCCTTGACCTCATCCCAAAGCGCCGCCGCCCGCAGGGAGCGCTCCACGGCCTCGTCCACCGCCTGCCGGTCGCGAATCCCATGGATCCCGAGCGCGTACGCAATGTTCCCATGAATGCTCTTTGGAAAGGGATTGGAGCGCTGGAAGACCATGCCGACGCGCTTGCGGAGCCCGATGACATCCACATCCGGACCGAGAATGTCCTGTCCCGCCACCTCGCACCGACCGGAGGTCCGGACATTTTCGATCAAATCATTCATCCGGTTGAAGCAGCGCAGGAGCGAGGATTTGCCGCATCCGGAGGGGCCGATAAACGCGGTGACCTGCCGCTCGGGGATGCAGATCGAGATGCGGTCGAGGGCCTTCGTGGCCCCGTAATGCAGGGAGAGGTCCCGCGTTTCGATGGCGGCCGGACCCGGGAGTCCCGGGTCGGGGGATCCCGCTGCGGAAGCGGCGGAGGGGACTGGAGCAAGGGGACGGGGCATGGGCGGGGACGGGATCACAGGACCTGTCGGAGGTGGCGGCGCAACCGGGCCCGGACGACGATGGCGAGGACGTTCAGTGAGAACGTCAGCGCCAGCAACACCAGCACCGTGGCGAAGAGGATGGGGCGGGTTTTCTCAATGTTGGGAGACTGGGTGGCCAGCACGTAGCTGTGGTATCCGAGGTCCATGAACTGGTCGGTGAGCCGTGTGGGCAGCCGCGCGGTGTAGTAGGCGGCGCCGGTGAATAGGATTGGAGCGACCTCGCCCGCGGCCCGGCTGATCGCGAGGATGCCCCCGGTCAGGATACCGGGCAGGGCATTGGGCACGACGACCGAGATCACCGTCTCGAGACGGGTCGCCCCGAGGGCCAGGCTCGCCTCCCTGAGCCCCGAGGGAATCGTGCGCAGCGCCTCCTCGGTGGCAACAATGACGACCGGCAGCGTCATGACCGCCAGAGTCAGCGAGGCCCAGAACAGGGAAGGCTGGCCCCACACCGGTCCGGTGCTCCCGGTCAGGCCGTCGAGACCCCGGCCCAGAAAGTTGATGAAGAAGCCGAGGCCGAAGAGTCCGAACACGATGGAAGGCACGCCGGCAAGATTGTTGATGGCAACCCGGACCGCACGGGTCCACGGCGAGGCCGCGCGGGCGTACTCGGAAAGGTAGACTGCGGTGATCACGCCGACGGGCATCACGAAGACCGTCATCACCAGGACCCGCACGGTGGTGCCCACAATCATGGGCAGCACCGCGGCCGATTCCATGTCGAAGAAGTCCCGCCGCGGCATCGAGGCGACGAAGCGCCACGACAGGGCGGGCAGGCCCTGCAGCACGACCGTGCCCAGAATGATCGCGAGGACCACCAGCAACAGGGCGGTGGCGAATCCGGTCGCCGCGGGACCGAGGCGTCCGACAGCGACCGCCATGCGCGGTGCCGCGTGGCTCATCCGCCACCCTCCAGGCGGGTCCTGAGGCGCTGGATGAACAGCGCTCCGGCAAGATTCGTGAGGAACGTGACGGCGAACAGCAGCGTTCCCAGGAGGAAGAGGACCTGATAGTGGGGGCCCCCCGAAACGGCCTCCGCCATTTCCGCGGCGATGGTTGCCGTCAGGGAGCGGGTGGAGTCGAAGAGGCTCCAGGACAACTGGCTGGCATTGCCGCTCACCATCAGCACCACCATGGTTTCGCCGATGCAGCGTCCAAACCCCAGCACCACCGCCGCGAGCACGCCGGGTGCCGCCGCCGGCAGCACAATCTGCCAGGCGGTATCCCACCGCGATGCGCCCAGAGCGAGCGCGGCCTGGGCGTAGCTCCCGGGCACGGCCGTGAGCGCATCCTCGGCGATGGAGAAGATCAGCGGCACCGCAGTCAACCCCAGCGCGATTCCCGCCACAAAGGCGTTCATCCGGTAGGGATACCCCAACAGGCGTTGCAGCACCGACGCCAGGACCATCAACGCGAACACCCCCATCACCACCGACGGGATGCCGGAGAGCAGCTCGATCCCGGGCTTGACCCACTCGCGCAGCCGTGGTGGTGCGAGCTGGCTGACGAACAGCGCCGCCGCGAGGGATACCGGGACCGCGAAGAGGAGTCCGATCAGCGTGACCTTGAGACTTCCGGCCATGAGGGGCACCAGATTGAACTTGGAGACGGTGCCGACCGGCTGCCAGATGAAGGCCGGGCGGTCGTAGCCGGTCCATGCATGCGGAAGCAGCAGATGCCGCCACCCCACCGTATTGATGCGGGCATCGGGATCGTCACGGAACGGTGCCGGGATCTCCTCGAGGGCCTCTTCGCGCGTGACCATGATGGCCCGCACAACGGCCGGATCCATCGCCTCCCACCGGGCCCGTGACAGCCCCAGGTAACGCCGCAGCGTCTCGGGCGGCGTGCGGTCCATCTCCGATACCGGGATGACCTCCTGGATCAATGCGCTGTTCGTCCTGCCGAGGAGGAGCGGCAGGGTCTCGCGCGCGACGAACAGGAAGATCAGGAAGACGACGCCGATGGTGGACAGCGCGACCGCGGCGATGAGGCGTTCCGCGATCCATTCCCCATACCGGACGCGCGGCCTGCCTCTTGGGGCCGCCTGCGGAGGGTTCGGGTCGGTGCAGGGAGGCATGACGGGGGGAAACGGTCAGCGGGTCCGGTGGTCCGCGGGCAATGGATAATAGCCGAGGCTTCGAACGATGGATTGCCCCTCGTCACCCCGGATCCATTTCAAGTACGCGGCGACCTCCCCGTGGTCGAGATCCGGGTTCACGTAGCAGTACAGAAATCTCGAAATCGGGTAGGCCCCCGAGGCCACCGTGCTTTCGGAGGGCTCCACCGCCTCGGAAGCGGCGTCGCGGGCCACGCGGAGGTGGCGGGCGCCCAGGCCAAAGGACGCGCCGCCGTATCCGATGCCGAGCGGGTCCTGGGCCACCGCTTCGAGCACCTGGGCGGTGCCCTGGAGGGTTTGGACCGCGGACCCGAAATCCCGTCCCTGAAGCACCCGTTCCTTGAAGAATTCGTAAGTGCCGGAGCTGTTTTCCCGGCTGTAAATGGTGATGGGTGCGTCGGTCCCTCCGAGCGTGCTCCAGTTGGTGATGGTCCCGACGAAGATTCCGGCGAGTTCCGGGAGCGTGATCGCCTTGATCGGATTTTGATGATTCACATAGACGTGGAGCCCATCCATGGCGACGCGGTATTCGGCGGGCAGCTTGTGGAACGCCTTGAGGCAATTCTCCTTCTCCCGGGCCCGGATCCGCCGCGAAGCGTTGCAGATGTCGGTGGACCGGTTCTGGAGGGCGGCCAGTCCGGTTCCGGTGCCGCCACCGTTGACCTGGATGGTCACACCAGGCCGCCCCTTCATGAAGGTTTCCGCCCACTTCTGGGTCAGGACGACCATGGTATCGGACCCCTTGATCGTGATGCTTCCCGCCCGGGCGCATTCGGTCGGACCCCATCCCGAAAGGACCACGAGCAGCATCCACTGCAGTTGAGTTCTGATGGTCAACACGGCCCCACCAGACTCCGACATTTCGGTGACGGAATCCAGACCGGTCCGTGACACACGCGTGACACCGGGGGTGGGTGGCCGGCGATTCCGGGCGAATTTCCCCCTTTCGGCGTGGCATCCCGACGCCTTACGATGGGCCATGTTCAACGCACCCGAGGTGCAGGCGGCGGGGATTCGTTCGCAGAGCCCGCCCGCAGGCCTGGATGCCCTGTCACGGGATATCCTTGAACTCAAGCGTCGCCACAATGCCGTGATCCTGGCCCACAACTACCAGGTGCCGGAGATTCAGGACGTTGCGGACTACGTGGGTGATTCCCTGGGGCTGGCCCAGCATGCCGCCAGGACTCCGGCGGATGTCATCGCCTTCTGCGGTGTGCATTTCATGGCGGAGACGGCGAAGATTCTGAACCCGGGAAAGGTCGTGGTGCTGCCCGACCGGGATGCGGGTTGTTCCCTGGAGGAGAGCTGTCCGGCGGACCGCCTGGCGGAATTGCAGGCGACCAATCCCAACTTCTACACGATCGCCTACATCAATTGCTCGGCGGCGGTGAAGGCGTTGAGCGACTGCATCTGCACCAGCGGCAATGCCGCCAAGGTTGTGAGGCACGCGCCGGCGGACCGGGATCTGTTGTTTGTACCCGACGAGAACCTGGGCGGCTGGGTGATGGAACAGACCGGACGCCCGATGACCCTCTGGAAGGGCAACTGCTACGTGCACGTCGAGTGGACCCACGCCGCCATCGCTCGGATCCGCCGGGAGCATCCCGGGGCACCCATTGTCGCCCATCCGGAATGCACCCGCGCCGTGCGGATGCTGGCCGACGAGGTCTGTTCCACCGAGAAGATGGTGACGTACTGCCGGGCGTCGCCCGCCACGCACTTCATCATTGCCACGGAAGCCGGGATGCTGCACCGCCTCCGGCGGGAGTGTCCGGGCAAGACGTTTATTCCCGCGCCCACCGAGCGTTGCGCGTGCAACGAATGCCGGTTCATGAAGCTGAATACGCTGGAGAAGCTCCACGACTGCCTGGCCCGGCTGGAGCCCCGGGTGGAGCTTCCCGACGACGTGGCGCTTCGCGCGCGCCGGTCTGTGGAGCGCATGCTGGAAATCTCGGCGCTGCCCTGAGCTCAACCACGGGTGATGGAAGCCTCCGAGGCGCGAACGCGGGTGAAGATCTGCGGTCTGACGGATCCGGGCGACGCGTGCGCCGCGGTCTCCGCGGGTGCTGATGCGCTCGGGTTTGTCTTTGCCGCCGGGTCGCCGCGCCAGGTGTCGGTGGCGTCCGTGGCGTCCATGGCGCAATCCCTGCCCCCATTCGTCGCGCGTGTCGGACTCTTTGTGGATGCGGCCGCGGACGTCGCGCGGGGGATCCTCCTCGAATCGGGCCTCGACACGGTCCAGTTTCATGGTGCCGAATCCCCGGACTACTGTGGGGCGTTCCGGGGCCGGTTCCGGGTGATCAAGGCGCTGCGGGTTCGGGGGGCGGAGACGTTGGGGCTGGTTGCGGGATACCGCGGATCGGTGGATGCCATCCTGCTGGACGCCTGGGTGCCGGGCGTTCACGGCGGCACGGGGGCGCGGTTCGATTGGGATCTCGGAGCGCGTGCGCACGAGTTTGGAATCCCTCTGATCCTGGCCGGAGGCCTCGATCCGGCGAACGTGGCCCGGGCAATCCGGCAGGTGCGCCCCTTTGCAGTGGATGTGTCGAGCGGGGTCGAACGGGCGCCGGGCCGCAAGGACGCGGGAAAGATGCGCCGGTTTCTGGACGCGGTCGCCGCGGAGCGCGGCTCCGACGTCACGGCATCGTGACCCCGTGGCCGAAGATGGCGCTTTTTCTGTTCACAAACGCAAGGACGCTCCGTCACGATGCCCCTTTGGCCTGCTCCTCCGAAGCGTTGCCTGATGAAACATCTGTTGAGCCTGGAATCCCTGTCCCGCGAGGCGATCGAGTCCATCATCGCACGCGTCCCCGCGTTCAAGCGAAGCCGCACGGCGCATGGGCGCCCGCTCGCCGGGCAGACCTGGGCGATGCTGTTCAGCAAGTCGTCCACGCGCACGCGCGTGAGTTTTGAGGTGGGGCTTCGCGAGTTGGGTGCCGGCGTGATCTTCCTGAACGCGTCCGAGATCCAATTGGGGCGTGGCGAGCCGATCCGGGATACCGCGAGGGTCCTTGGTCGCATGGTTCACGGGGCGGTGGTGCGCACGTACGCGCAGCAGGATGTCGAGGAGTTTGCCGAATTTTCGGGCATACCGACGATCAATGCCCTCACGGACGCCGAGCATCCGTGCCAGATCCTCACCGATCTCTACACCTTTCAGGAGTTGTCAGGGGCTCCGGTCGCCGGGCGCCAGGTGACGTTTGTGGGGGACGCCGCCTGCAATGTCCCGGCCAGCTGGATTTTTGCGGCGGCGCGCCTGGGATTTGAGTTGAGGCTGGCCGCCCCGGAGGCCTACCAGCCGGCGGGATCGCTGCTCGAACGTGCCGGGGGCCGGTCCGGCCCGGCGCTCTCGGGGGCTCCCGGCAACGCCCGCACCTGGTACTTCCCCAACGGGGCCACGGTGGTGTGCACGCCTGATCTGGAGTGGGCGGCCCAGGGAGCGGACCTGTTGTACACCGACGTCTGGGTTTCCATGGGCAAGGAGGCCGAGGCGGCCCGGCGCCTCAAGGACCTTGCGCACTACCAGATCAACGAGGCCCTGGTGTCGCGGGCCCGGCCCGGGGTCCTCGTCATGCATTGTTTGCCGGCCTATCGGGGCAGGGAAATTGACGCCGCGACCCTCGAGGCGCATGCCGGCACGATCTTCACCCAGGCGGAGAACCGGCTGCACACGCAAAAGGCGATCCTGGACTGGCTCCGCTCCTGAAGCGGATGGCCTGCCCGGGGAGGGGATCCGCTTCCATTCTTCCAAGCTCCCCCTAGTCTTCCGCTGCCATGTCCACGTTCCCGGCACCCCCCGCGCCCCCGGCTCGAAAGGTCAACCTGCGTCGTCCCGACGTGATGCAGGCGGTCTCCGCGCAGGTGGTGGCGCACTACCGCAGCGAACTGGTGGAGCGGCTCCGCGCCAACGGCGGCCGCATCACTCATGACGGGCTGACCATCAAGCTCGCAAAGGAATTCGGATTCTGCTACGGGGTCGAGCGGGCGATTGATCTGGCCTACGCGGCCCGGAAGGTGTTCCCCAATCCCGCGCGCATCTTCCTCCTCGGAGAAATCATCCACAACCCGGAGGTCAACGACCAGATCCGCGGCATGGGCATCGTGAGCATCTCCCCCAAGCCGACCGATGAGGAACTGGCCCGGCTGCAGCTTTCGGGGGAGGACGTGGTGTTGATTCCGGCCTTTGGGACCGAGGTGGCGACGCGGCGCAAGCTGGAGGCGATTGGATGCCAGATGGTGGACACCACCTGCGGGGACGTGATGAGCGTCTGGAAGCGGGTCCGGCAGTACAGCAAGGACGGGGTGACGAGCATCATCCACGGCAAGGCCAAGCACGAGGAGACCAAGGCCACGACCTCCCAGGCGACCGCCTACGGCACCGGTCATTATCTCGTGGTCTTCGACCTGTGCGAGACCGACTACGTGTGCCGCTACATTCTGGAGGGCGGCGACAAGGATGAATTTCTCGCGAAGTTCCGCGGGGCTCATTCTCCGGGTTTCGATCCCGAAATCCACCTCCAGGCGGTCGGCGTTGCCAATCAGACCACGATGCTGCGGGGGGAAACCGAGGAAGTGCAACGCCGGTTCCGGGCGGCGATGGAGTCCAAGTTTGGCATCGAAAGCCTTGGAGACCATTTCCGGGTCTTTGACACCATCTGTGGTGCCACCCAGGACCGGCAGGACGCCCTGGAGAAAATGCTCAAGGAGCCGATGGACCTGCTGATCGTCGTTGGCGGCTACAATTCCTCCAACACGTCCCATCTCGCGGAGATGGGTGAAAAGGTCTTGCCCACCTTCTTCATCAAGAATGCGGCCAAGATGGAGTCCGGAGCCCTGATCCGGCACTGGAACCAGCACATCAACCAGGAACTGGAGACCCGGGACTGGCTGCCCGCAGGACGCCCGGTCACCGTGGGCATCACGGCCGGGGCCAGCTGTCCCAACAACCTGATCGAGGACACCATCCGCCGGCTGTTTGATCTTCGTGGACTCGATGTGGCGGCGGTGCTCCGGGATTGAGCCTCCCTCCGGAGCCCCCCGGTTCAAACCGGCGCCAGCCCGTGGGGGTCCGCGGTCAACACACGCACCTCGGAATCCGGCAGGGCCCGGTGCATCGCCCGGGCGATGGCGTCCGGGCGCTCAACGGTCAGGCAGATGATGGTGGACCCGCTGCCGCTCAGCCATCCCCCGAGGGCGCCGGCGCGTTCACCCGCGCGGATCACCTTTCCAAGCGCCGGAATCAACTGCTGGCGATAGGGTTGATGGATCCGGTCGTCGAAGCACCCCCGGAGCTGATCGAGTCGTCCGCTGGCGAAGGCCGCGGTGATGAGGGCAACGCGGGTCAGGTTGTGGACGGTGTCGGCCTTGGAGAAGGATCCGGGCACCAACGTTCGGGCCATGGAGGTGCTGATCTCGAAGCGCGGAATGAGCGTGATGAACCGGACGCGTGGATTGACGGGAAACCGCACGGTGCGTGCCCGGTTTCCGACCAGTCCTGAAGCCGTGAACCCGCCGAAGACCGCGGGAGCGGCGTTGTCCGGATGCCCCTCAAGGTCGGTCACGAGCTGGAACAGGCCGTCCTGGTCGAGTGGATCGTCGCAAAGCCGGTTCAGGGCGCCGAGGCAACCCAGCCGGGCGGTGACACTGGATCCCAGGCCGCGGGCGATGGGTACATCGCCCTCCAGGCGCACCGTGATCCCGAAGGGACGTTCGCCCGTCGCCCGGAAAAACGAGCGGGCCGCCTCCGCCAGCATCGCGGTGGCGGCGGCCTTTGCGCCGTAGTCCATTGGGGATTCGAGCGTCACGCCTCGAACCGGGGTGCGGACGACGGTGGCCCGGTTGTAGAGGCGGAGGGCGATGCCCAGGGTGTCGAAGCCGGGCCCGAGGTTGGCCGTGGTGGCGGGGACGCGCACCGTGGCGCAGGTGCGGGCATGGGACCGGAGTTGGGGGTGACCTGCGGACATGGGACCTCAGTGTTCCTCCCTCGAGCCTCGTCCCAGGATGTCCGCCACCGCCTGCTGGGGGTGCTTGCCCTCGAAGAGCGCGGCGTGGATCTCGGCCGTGATGGGCGCGGACAGTCCCAGACGGCCGGCGAGGGCGTGCGCGCTGCGGGTCGTCGGGTAGCCTTCGACGACGGCAGGGTGTCGCGAGAGGAGTTCCTCCGGAGGGACGCCTTTGCAGAGGGATTCGCCGAAACTCCGGTTGCGACTGAGCTTGCTGAAGCAGGTGACCGTGAGATCGCCCATGCCACTGAGGCCGGCAAAGGTCTCGGGACGGGCGCCGCAGGCGATGCCAATGCGGGTCATTTCCGAGAGTCCGCGAGTCACGAGTGCGGCTTTCGAGTTATCGCCGAAATTGAACCCGTCGCAGGCACCTGCAGCGATGGCGATGACGTTCTTGAGCGCCCCGCCAAGCTCCACGCCGATCACGTCCGGACTGGTATAGACGCGGAACGTCGGCCGGTGGAACAGCGCCTGGACCTGCAGTCCGAGATCCCGATCGGCGCTGGCCACCACGACCGCGGTTGGGGCGTTGCGGGCGACCTCGGCGGCGAGGGAGGGTCCGGACAGCGCCGCTGTGCGGGCCCGGGGGGCGGTTTCCGCGAGGATACCGGACATCGTCAGCCCTGTGGAATGTTCCAAACCCTTGGTGGTGCTGACGACAAAGCCCTCGAAGCCACCGAGATGGCTGGCAATATCGCGGAACACCCGGGAGGGCACGGAGAGGATGACCCCTTCGGCCTCGCGCAAAGCGGATGCCAGGTTGGCTTCGAACCGCCAATCGGGCGGCAGGGGCACGCCGGGAAGGTACCGGCGGTTTTCGTGGGCGCTTGCCGCCTCGGCGAGGTGGTCCGGATCGTGTCCCCAGAGGGTGATCTGGTGACGGTTTTGATGAAGGACGAGGCCGAGGGCAGTGCCCCAGGCGCCGGCGCCGACGATGGTGAGGTTCATGGTGGGGGAACGGGATTCGCAGGGGCCGGGGATCCCAGGCGGCGCTCGGTGCCGGCCCGCAGTCGCTGCAGATTACCGCGGTGACGCCAGATCACGAGCAATCCGATGGTCGCGGTGAGCGCCACCCGCGGCCAATGGGCGCCCGTGAAGGCGGTGGCGAATGGCAGGACCACGGCGGCCACCAGGCTGCCGAGTGAGACGTAACGACTGACCGCGATCACCAGAATCCAGGTCGCCAGGGTAATGAGGAACGCCACCGGAACCAGTGCGGCCAGCACTCCCGCCGACGTCGCCACCCCCTTTCCCCCCTGGAAGCGCAGCCAGAAGGTGTAGGTGTGCCCAAGGATCGCTCCGATCCCTGAGACGAGAGGGAGGTACAGTCGAACTTCCTCGGGGCTGACCCAGTCCCCGAACACTCCGGGTGCCAGCAGCACCGCCGCCGCGCCCTTGAGCGCATCCGCGACCAGCACAAAAATTCCTGCCGGCTTGCCGAGGACCCTCAACACATTGGTGGCGCCGATGTTTCCGGAGCCGTGGGCCCGGATGTCCACTCCCCGGGCCCGCGCCACCAGATAACCGGTCGGCACGGACCCGATGACGTACGCGATCAGCGCGGTCAGCAGGTAGGCGGCAAGGGCCACCCGCGGGTTGTAGGGTTCCGGCGGGTCCCTCGCCAAGAATGGAGTTTCGCCGATCCCGAATCCTTCCGCGTCGCAGTACGGGTGGCGGCGGCTGTTTCAGGGCAGTTGGAGCGAGGGTCGCACGGTATCGAACCGGGGATCATTGCGGAAAAGATCCCGCAGGTTGCGTGCTTTGGGATCGCGGGCCATCCGCGCATCGTTGAGGCGGATCGCGGTGGTGAGGTGGGTCTGGGCCTCCAACTGCTTGCCCTGTGCGGCGAGGATCGCCGCCAGGTCGAACCAGGCCTCGGGGCTGTCCGGGGACTTTTGAGCGAAGCGCGTCAGCGCGTCCTCCATCTTGTCAATCCGATTGATCATCTGGTAGGCTTGCGCGAGCGAGATCAACGTCCGGGTGTCGCTGGCCGGATTCGTCAGAAGGGCATCCAGCACCTCCATCGCGGTGTTGCTCCGGTTGGCCTGCAGGTAGCTGGAGGCCAGTTGAAATCCCAGGTCGGCGTTGGTGGGTTCCGCGCGGAAGCGCCGCTCCGTTTCCTGAAGATCCTTCAGATTGAGCGCCGCCGGCGGGCGGGTGTCCCGCAGGTTGCGGAGCTGGATCACCAGGTCGCGAACCCCGAGGTTGTCGGGATCAAAGCTGGCACAGGTCTCGGCGACACGCGCCGCATCGTCGTAGCGTCCCATGCCCGCCAGCAGCGAGGCGTAGTTGAACACCGTCTCGGGACTGTACGGGCACAGGGCGAACGCCTGTTTCAGGGCATATTCCGCCTCACGCAGGTAGAGTTGCTGCAGCTCCGGCTTGTCGAGCGCGCGCTGGGCGCGCCAGCCGTAGATGCTCTTGCCCTGGGCGTTGCGCAGCTTGCTGAACGCCTTCTGGGCCTGACGATCCCGGACGAATTTCGGGTCGCCCTTGAAGTCGCGGAGATCCCGGCGCTGGTAGGTGCGGATGGCAAAATCGGCCACTTCCGACACCGGGGTGTCGTACTGGATCCAGTCGCCGATGAAGCGCTTCAGGTACTGGCGCCAGAATTCATGGTCCGCAGCCAGCACTTCCGGGGACAGTTCGTCCACCGGGTTGCGCTCGATCTTCATGATGATGCCGAAGGGCACCAGGTGGGGATGCATCCACTTCAGCGGGAAGCTCTCCTCGACGTAAAACTCGTGGTCCGGATTCTTGTCAAAGATGACCTTGGTCAGCAGGCCGTTGATCGCCATGACCGCCACCTGACCGGTCACCGAGACCCGGCCGTCGGGAAGCAGTCGGACATCTTCGCCCGGGTCCAGTTGGTTGGGGTACCGTTGAGCGGCGTCCGCGGTGTACTCCTGGAAGGAGCGGGACGCCTCCTCGGGCGTTGGGATGTGAATTTCCAGATCCGGATAGAGCCCGCCAAGGCTGGTGGCGATCAATCCCGGGTACGCCGCCTCCAGGAGTTCGCGATTGAGCCGGATCCGATTGGGGGTTGGTGGATCCTGCCGGGCAAAGCGAAGCAGTCGCGGACTCAGTTCCACCCCCTCGAATCTCGAGGGCACGGCATGCAGGGACGGTCCTTCAATCACCCGGTTGAGGCCCCTCGCGAGGTCGGCGGGCGTGGCAAGGGCCTCGGCGCCGAGGGCATCGCGCAGGTGAACGGAAAGCGGGTCGTCACCGGACCGCAGGCGCGATTGAAGTGCGGGGAAGTCGGTGAAGTCATCGGGACGGAACATCGAGCTTCCGGCACGCCGCCGCTTTTCGATGCGCGCTCCCAGGTGGGAGAGGTACCGGTCCAGCGGGGCGGCCATCCGGGCGAGCAGGTTGGTCCGTCCACGCGATGCCGACCGGGCGTCGTTCAGCATGCCCTGGAAGAACGGGGGATCCTTCTGGGCGCTGCGCTGATAGTGCGCCCGGATGTAGTCGAGGTACGTGTTGTCCGCCAAGGCGTTCTGGGTGATGATGTACACGTCCCGCCGGTCGAACTTTGGATTCAGCTTGTCCTTTGGCGGCGTGAAGCTGTCGGCGAAGATCATGTACGTGGGGGCGAACCGCCCCGGGTCGGTGCCCCCGAACAGGATGGTGTCCTGTGCCATCGAGGAATAGACGGGTTGGCCGTCCTCCTTCCGCGGTGCGGGCGCCACCGGGGTGTCCATTCCCGGCTCAAACATGTCGTGCCCGAACCAATACCCGAAGTAGTGATGACGCTGCTCATTGTCCGCCCAATGGGACAGTGCGGAGTCCAGCGGAATCAGGGCAAAGAGGGCGAGAAACGGCGCCAGTTGGGCGCGCTCTCGATGCATCAGGATCAGGGCAAGGAAGCACAGGGACAGGACGAGGCTGACCAGCGCGGCAGTCCTGAGGATGGTGAAGGCCGTCTCATGGAACGTGCCCACGACCTCGTAGAGATTGAAGGCGCTGGCCACCGCGGCCCCCATCAGGAGCGGAAATCGGTAGCGTTCGTACTGGGTCAGGATCATCGCACCGATCAGCGACAGGCCGTAGCCGACACCCAGGGCGATCAGGACGTGGGAGGTCGTGAAGAACACCTTGACCAGGTCCCGGTTCTGTTTGTCCACGCCCGGGTTGAGCAGGATCAGGAGCAGCACGGCGAGGCAGAGGTAGATGGCACTGAGCCCCAGGATCCACCCGCGTTCGCGGCGCTGCATGCGCATCAAAAAGGCAAAGGGGACGAGTCCGATGAGGAGATTGGCCCAGTTGAATTCCTCCCGGGCCCCCTCGGCGTACATGAAGAGTTGCCGGAAGAGCAGGACGGGGTCGCTGGTCGGGGTGGTTTTCTCGTACTGGCCGCGTGTGAAAGCATGGATGAACCCCTCCCAAGTCCGCGGATAGCCCCAGTTCATGGGCGGGTTGGTCATCGAGGCGACCGGCATGTAGAAATAAATCAGGGCGCCCAGGAACCAGAACAGTCCGCAGAAGGCGGCAATGTGAAGCCGGTTGCCCAGGGTTCCCGTCTGGACCGCCAGCCAGCCGGCCGCAAGGGCGGAACCCATGCCGACGAGGTTGAAGATGATCAGCAGGGACGGGTTTTGGGTGAACGTCTGGATCTTGCCACTGAAGTGCGCCAGCAACCCGAGCATCCAGATCAGGGCGTTTCCGAGGAACAGGTCCCGTCCGAGCTTCCGGTCCGCCATCGCGACCAGCACCTCGATGCCCATCGCGCCCACGATCAGGGTCTGGTGGTTGGCGAAGCAAAGGCCGAACACGAAGAACGCCGCGTAGAGGTAGCGACGCTGGCTGGGTGCGTAGCTCCAGCGCATCAGCAGGACGAGGGTGAGCGTCAGGGTGAGCACCGCCAGGGTGTAGACCTCCACGATCACCGCCTGGCTCCAGATGAATCCGTTGAATCCGATCAGCAGGCCGCTGACAAATCCGGAAACAAAGCATTGAGGGTTCTCCCATCGCCGGGACAGGTCCTTGAACAGGTCAATGCTCTCGAGGATCAGGCTGCTGCCCCGCGACACCATCAAGCCGACGATGCCCGCCGCGAACGCGGCGGCGACGGCGGACGACACGGCCACCCGCCACGCGATGCTGGAAAACGGCAGGAGCTTGGTGAAGGCCCAGCTGTAAAGGGTCCAAAGCGGATAGCCCGGTGGATGGGGCACGCCGGCGTACATGGAGCCCACCGCCAGTTCGCCGGAGTCCTCAAGCGTCAGGTCCGGTGCAATGGTCAGCAGGTAGGTCAGGAGCATCACCGCCGTGACAACCGCGAAGGTGATCCAGTCCACGGGACGGAACAGCCGGCGGACCTCGGGTGCGGCCTCGGAGGCCGGTGTGGGGGAGGGCTTCGGAGCCGGGCTGGTGGAACCGGCGGGGGCGGCGGGTGACGATTTTGGTTTCGCCATGGGAGGGGGGCTCGTCGGTCAGGAACTTCGGGAAACCCGGTCTCAATTGAGGCTGCCCAAAGAATCGTTAGTGGAGGGCCCCCGGGCTGCATTTGTCCATGCAAAACCAGCCTGAGAAACGGAGTTCTGGGCGCTTTGCGCCGCGGCGGCATGCAGGGCTGCGATCTGGGCCGTCGCCGCTCCGGTGGCCACCGGCAACTGCCGGGAGGCTGGATCCACCACCAGGGATCCCACGATCATCGCCATGCCGAGTGCCGGGGCCAGCCAGGCGAATCCACGGGAAAGGGGCGATGGCCCAGACGGCGGCAGCCGCCGAGGAAAAAGGCGACGGCGCAGCCTCTGGGACGGGCTACGCGGGGTCCAAGAGGCCAGGGATTGTTCCAACGAGTGGTTCGTGTTCATGCGGAGACTGGGGTTGCTCTTGGAGAAGACAGGTTCGGAGGCGGTTCATGCCGTAACGATAACGCCCGGCCGCAGTGCTGGCTGGCAGGCCCAAGAGCTCGGCAATCTCCTCAAAAGTGCGTCGGTGCCAGATCTTCAGCACGATCACCTCCCGCTGTTCCCGCGGGAGGGCCTCAAGGCATTTCATGGCAGCACGCTCGTGAGGGGATTCGGACGGCGACACTTCGAACCACCGGTGCGACTCGAACTCCCGTGACAGTCGGCGCAGGAGGGAGCGGCGATGGTTGATCGCCCGGTTGCGAACTGACCGGAGCAGATAGTGGACCGGATTGTCGGGCAGTCGGCCCAGGGCGAGCAATGCCGCGAACACCTCGTGGAGCACGTCCTCGGCTTCGGAATGCGACAGGCCCAGGCTGCGGGCGTAGAGGAGCAGGCGCGCGGCGGACTCCTCGTACAGGGCGGTGCAGGCGGATTCGATGGTCGGTAGCGGGCTCACGCGAGCGGTTTCAATGGCACCTCGGGAAGGGAGACACTGCCACTGGCGGATTTGTATGTCGCCGGGGAAAAAAGCCGGAAACCATTGGGCCTTCGCGCTGTCCCACGCGGGAATTCGAACGACGATCTCCACCTGGAGTTGGCCGGAGGTTGGCCGGGAGTTGGCTGAGAATTGGCCCGTCGGACGGAACGATTGAAAGAATTCACAAAAAGGTATTGCATGCCATGACAGTGGTTTCTAGGCTTCTTGCTCCGTTTCGTCATCGCAGGATGCGTAGCGGAATTGTCCGACCGATAACCGTGTTGCCCCAAGCAACCGGAAGTGATGGCCGGGCGCACGAGGGCCACCGCCCCGTGACTGAAAATTTGCCGTGAAAACATTTCGACCGTTAACGCCCTCCACGCGTTATGTGACCGTGGAGGATTTCTCGGACATAACAAAGACGCGTCCGGAGAAAGCGCTGGTGTTCACCAAAAAGGGCACCGGCGGCCGCAATAATTACGGTCGTGTCACGGTCCGCGCCCGCGGCGGCGGTCACAAGCGGAAGATCCGCACGGTGGACTTCCGGCGCCGCCGTTTCGGTGTGGAGGCCAAGGTCGTTGCCATCGAGTACGATCCCAACCGCACCGCGCGCATCGCGCTGATTGAGTATCCGGACCAGGAGCGCACCTACATTCTTTGCCCGGATGGATTGCAGGTGGGGACGGCTGTCATGAGTGGCCCGACGGCGCCCCCGACGGTGGGGAACGCGTTGCCACTGGGAAACATCCCGGTGGGTGTCGCCATACACAACCTGGAACTGACCCCCGGTCGGGGCGCCCAGATGGTCCGGTCGGCCGGGGCTGCGGCCACGTTGATGTCCCGGGACGAGGGCTATGCGCAGGTGCGGCTGCCCTCGGGAGAGATCCGGAAGATCCACGAGTCCTGCATGGCCACGGTCGGCCAGGTGGGGAACGCCCAGTGGGAGAATGTGATCCTTGGCAAGGCGGGTCGTGCCCGCCATCTCGGCATCCGGCCGATGTCGCGCGGCATGGTGCGCAACCCGGTGGATCACCCGAATGGGGGCGGGCAGGGCAAGTCCAAGGGGGGCGGCGGGCGCCAGCACCTCACCTCGCCATGGGGTCTGCTTGCCAAAGGCTACCGCACCCGAAACCGCAAGAAAATTTCCAACCGGTTCATCCTGGTTCGCCGGGATGGTCGTCCGATGAAACTCAAATAGCGTATGGGGCGTTCACTCAAGAAGGGGCCGTTTGTCGAGCCCAGCCTGCTGAGTCGGGTGGAGAAGGCGAGGGCTGCCAAGTCCAAGGCGCCGATCAAGACCTGGTCCCGCCGGTCCACGATCATCCCGGACTTTGTCGGGCTGACCTTCAACGTTCACAACGGCAAGGTGTTCAATCCGGTTTTCGTCACGGAAAACATGGTGGGCCACAAGCTGGGTGAATTCAGTTTCACCCGAACCTTCAAGAAACACGGAGCGCACACGGCGAAGGCCGAGGCGAAATAGCAAGCCCTTCCCATGGAAGTCCAGGCCATCACCAAGAATTTCAGGATGTCCGCGCAGAAGATGCGCGAAGTCACCCGTCAGGTGCAGGGACTGCCCGCCGCGCAGGCGCTGGCGGTCCTCCAGTTCGTCCCCCGCAAGTCGGCCCGGGTCGTCGCCAAGACGCTCCAGTCCGCCATCGCCAACGCCGAGAACAATCACGGTCTCAAGGTGGAACGTTTGGTGGTGCACCGGGCGGCCGCGGAGACGGCGTCCAGCTTCAAGCGGTTCACGCCGAAGGCGCGGGGGTCCGCGGGACCGATCATCAAGCGCAATTGCCACGTGCGCATCGTTTTGACGGAGGTTTGATTTTATGGGCCAGAAAACGAATCCAATCGGTCTGCGCCTGCCGGTGACGCGCGACTGGCGTTCCAAATGGTTTGCCAACCATCGCGACTTCCCCGGGCTCCTTCGGGAGGACCGCCGGATCCGGGAGGCGCTCAAGCGCAAGCTCGAGTCCGCGGCCGTTCCCAAGATCCAGATCGAGCGGGCGGCCAATCGGTGCCGCGTGACGATCTTCACGGCGCGCCCCGGGGTGGTCATCGGCCGCAAGGGCTCCGAGATTGACCGGCTCAAGGAGGATCTCTCCCGACTGACCGGCAAGGAGGTCTACGTGGACATCCAGGAGGTCAAGCAGGCGGAGACCGATGCCCAGCTGGTTGCGGAGAGTGTGGCCATGCAGCTCGAGCGCCGCATTTCGTTCCGTCGTGCCATGAAGAGGGCGCTCCAGATCGCCATGGAAAACGGGGTCGAGGGCATCAAGATCCGCTGCGGGGGCCGGCTCGGGGGTGCTGAAATCTCCCGGGTTGAAACCTACCGCGAAGGCCGGGTGCCGCTGCACACCCTTCGCGCAAACATTGACTACGGTTTTGCCGAGGCCCAGACGCTCTACGGGAAGCTCGGGGTCAAGTGCTGGATCTGCAAGGGGGAGACCAAACGGTCCGAGAACAAGACGGCCGCGCCCGCCTCGCCCATCGCCGCGGCGCGCCGTGAAGCAGCCAACGTTGAACGGGCAGCCTGAGGAGACACGCGTATGGCCATGATGCCGGCAAGGGTCAAGTACCGCAAAATGCAGCGGGGGAGTCGCACGGGGATCGCCTCGCGCGGCAACAGTGTGGCGTTTGGAGAGTACGGACTTCAGGCGCTTGAACGCTGCTGGATGGACGCCAAGCAGATCGAGGCGGCGCGCGTGGCGATCACCCGATTCATGAAGCGCCGGGGCAAGGTCTGGATCCGAATCTTCCCGGACAAAAGCTTCACCAAGAAGCCGCTTGAGGTGCGGATGGGAACCGGCAAGGGCGGTGTCGAGTCCTGGGTGGCCGTCATCCGCCCCGCGAGCATTCTGTTCGAGGTGGATGGCGTCACCGAGAGCATCGCGCGCGAGGCGATGCGTCTTGCCGCCAGCAAGCTGCCGATCGCCACCAAATTCATCGTCCGTCACAAACTCACCTGATCCCATGGCGAACTTGACGTACAACGATTTGAAGGACCTGACCGCGCAGGAGCTCGGTGCCAAGGGCCGTGAACTGCGCCAGGAGCTGTTTCACCTGCGCATCCAGAAAGCCACGGCACGGCTCGAAAAGACGCATCGCATGCGCCAGATCCGCCGCGAGATCGCGCGGTGCGAGACCCGCCTGACGCAGATCCGCCGCGTCGCAGCCGCATCCCCCAATTCTCCCTGAACCGTCCCATGGTTGATTCCATCCCCCAACGAGGCCACCGCAAGGAGCGCGTCGGCGAGGTCGTGTCGGACAAGATGTCCAAGACCATCGTCGTCCGCGTGGAACGTCGCTTCCGCCATCCCCAGTTCAAGAAGGTGGTCACGGCCTACAGCAAGCTGTACGCCCACGACGAGGGCGAACGGGCCCAGACCGGGGACTTGGTGCGCGTCGAGGAGACGCGTCCGCTTTCCCGCAGCAAGCGATGGCGGCTGGTGGAGATCCTGAACCCGGATGGATCGGTCAGGACCGCCTGAAGGCCGCACTTTTTCCCCGATAAATCATGCTTCAAATCCGCTCCAGTCTCGACGTGGCCGACAACACGGGTGCCAAGGTCGCGTGGACCATCGGCGTGATTGGCCGCAATCAGCGGTACGCCGGTGTCGGTGACATCATCAAGGTCCACATCAAGGAGGCCTCGCCTGACGGCACCGTGAAAAAGGGTGAGGTTCAGACGGCCGTGGTGGTGCGCACCCGCGCTCCGATCCGGCGGGCCGACGGCTCCTATCTGCGGTTCGACCGCAATGCGGTCGTGATCATTGACAAGGAAAACAATCCGAAGGGCACCCGGATCTTCGGGCCGGTCGCCCGTGAGCTTCGCGAGAAGCGCTTCATGAAGATTATTTCCCTGGCCCCGGAGGTCATTTGAGATCCAGCACCATGAGCGAGCCCATTCAACAACGGTTTCATGTCCGGCGCGGTGACGAGGTGGTCGTCATTGCGGGGTCCGCCAAGGGCCGCCGTGGAAAGATCACCCAGGTGCTCAGGAAAAAGGGCGCGGTCGTCCTTGAGGGGGTTGACGACCGGTCCAGGGATGCCGACGAACGGCGCCGGCTGGTGAAACCTGTGCTGCACTACCTGCGCAAGAGCCAGCAGAATCCCCAGGGGGGATTGCTCTGGCTCGAGGGGCCGGTGCACGTCTCCAACGTGATGACCGTGACGGAGTTCGAGCGACGCCGCTCCCGACGGGCCACCTCCAGGCCGGCCTGATGTCCGATCTCCCGATGAAACCCCGTCTTTACACCAAGTATGTCCAGGAGGTCGTGCCCGCCCTGAAGGCGAGCCGCGGTTACGCCAACCTCCATCAGGTCCCCCGGATTGAGAAGATCGTTCTTAACATGGGCGTCCGCTCCGATGCGGAGAAGGGGTCCGTCGAGGAGGCGGCCCGTGAACTGGGCATGATCACCGGCCGGAAGCCCGTCATCACGAAGGCGAAGAAGAGTGTCGCCAATTTCAAGCTGCGCGAGGGCCAGGCAATCGGTTGCAAGGTGACGCTCCGGCGCGAGGTGATGTATGAGTTTTTGGACCGCCTCGTCACCGCGGCCCTCCCGCGAATCCGGGATTTCCGCGGGGTGTCCCCGAGGAAATTCGACGGACGGGGAACGTATTCGTTGGGGCTCCCCGACCAGACCATCTTCCCGGAAATCGAACTCGACAAGATCAAGCGGCAGCAGGGCATGGACGTGACCATTGTGACCACGGCCGACTCCGACGAGGAAGCCCGGGAACTCCTTTCCCTCATGGGGATGCCCTTCGCCAAGTAACCCGAATAGAACGACGCCCTATGGCCAAAAAATCCTGGCTGGAACGAAACAAGCGCAAGGCGGCGACCGTGAAGAAATACGCGGTGATCCGGGCGGAATTGAAGGCGCGCGGCGATTACGCCGGGCTGGCCAAACTCCCGCGGAATGCCAGTCCTGTCCGCCTGGTGAACCGGTGCGAATTCAGCGGACGCCGCCGCGCCTACCTTCGCAAGTACGGCATTTCCCGGCTGACGTTCCGTGAGGCGGCGCTCTCAGGGCTCATTCCGGGAGTGGTCAAGGCCAGTTGGTAATTCGAAGTCAAGCTCCCGAAAATGCACGATCCCATCTCTGACCTCCTGACCCGCATCCGGAACGCCGGCATGGCCCAGCATCGGGAGTTGGTGCTGCCGCACTCCCGTCTCAAGGAGGCCGTGGCCCGCATCCTCCAGCAGGAGGGATTCCTCAGCGCGGTTCGTGTTGAGGGCACCCCACTGAAACAACTTCACCTCGAACTGAAGTATCAGGGCCGGCGCAGCGCCATCACGGGTCTGCGGCAGATCTCCACCCCCGGTCTCCGCCGTTATGTGGGAGCCGGCTCGATCCCAAGGGTCCTCGGAGGCCTGGGTGTTGCGGTCCTGTCCACCCCAAAAGGTGTCGTGACCGGGTCCGATGCGCGGAAACTGAACGTGGGTGGTGAAGTCCTCTGTTACGTCTGGTAACGCCGTTGCCGTCCTCTCCCACTGATCTATGTCCCGTATTGGAAAATCCCCGGTGGTCATCCCCGCCAAAGTCAAGGTGACCGTTTCCGCGAACCGGGTCGCTGCGGAAGGTCCCCGTGGCCGGCTCGAGTTTTCACTGCCGAAGCACACTTCCGCGGAGGTGTCCGGCAGCGAGGTCCGCGTGCAGCGGGATGGCGACGGTGGGGCGGCCAGGTCCATGCACGGTCTGGCCCGCGCCATCATTCAAAACATGGTGACCGGAGTGTCCGATGGCTTCAGCAAGAAGCTCGAGATTCAAGGGGTCGGTTTCAAGGCATCCGTTCAGGGGACCACCGTGAATCTGGCGCTTGGATTCAGCCATCCGATTCTTTATGCGCTGCCCGCCGGGATCAAGGTGACCGTCGAGGAGAACACCAAGTTGACGGTGGAGGGTGCCGACAAGGAGCTCGTGGGCCGTGTGGCGGCCGAGATTCGCAGCTATTACCCGCCGGAACCCTACAAGGGCAAGGGCGTCCGGTACGCCGGGGAAAAGGTCACCCGCAAGGAGGGCAAGACGGTCCAGTAGAGGGGCCGGTCGCGGTCATCAGCAATCCATTGAAGCATGAAACCCGAAGAAA
Source organism: Verrucomicrobiia bacterium (assembly GCA_019634635.1). NCBI lineage: Bacteria > Pseudomonadati > Verrucomicrobiota > Verrucomicrobiia > Verrucomicrobiia bacterium. The sequence continues at coordinate 63,190 of JAHCBB010000012.1, read as the reverse complement.
AGCGCCGGAGACGGCAATTGCGCCACTGGCGGCTCCGCAAGAAGGTGGTGGGCACCGCCTCCCGGCCGCGCATGAGCGTCAAGTTCTCAGGAACTCATATTTACGTGCAGTTTGTGGACGATGCGGCCGGCAGGACGCTGGCGTCGGCGGGCACCCGGGACAAGGGCGCCGTGCTGGAGTCCCTGGGGGCAAATGTCCGCAATGCGATGGTGACTGGGAAACGGGCGGCCGAGGCGGCCCGGGCCGCCGGGATCGAAGCCGTGGTCTTCGATCGGGGTGCCGCCCGGTACCACGGCAAGGTCAAGGCGCTCGCCGACGCGGCGCGGGAGGCGGGTCTCAAATTTTAATTGTGGAGGAACTAAATCGTGGCTGAAGAAACCAAAGTGGAGACGGTCGCATCCGACGCTCCCGTCGTGGCCCAGGTGTCGCCGTCGTCCCCGCCACCCGCCCAGGCCCCGCAGGCCCCGTCTTCCGGTCCCGGACGGTCGGACCGGGGCCCGAGGGGTCATGGCGGCCATGGCCATCGGGGGATGCGGGGTCCGCATCGTCGCGGTCCGGAGCCGTCCGACGATCGGGATGGGGGCTTCGCGGAAAAGACCCTGTTCATCAACCGCTCCGCCAAGGTGGTCAAGGGTGGGCGACGCTTCAGTTTCAGCGCCCTCGTGGTTGCCGGAGACCGGCAGGGCCGGGTGGGCATCGGCCTGGGCAAGGGGGCTGAAGTCAGCGATGCGATCCGAAAGGGGGGCGAGAATGCGAAGGCACGCCTCCTGACGATTGCGATCCGGAACAACACCATTCCCCACGAGGTGCTGGCCGAGTTCGACGGCGCCCGCGTCTTGTTGCGTCCGGCCAGCCCGGGAACCGGATTGATCTGCGGCAAGACGGTCCGGGCGGTCGTGGAGTCGGTGGGGATCCGGGATGTGCTTTCCAAATCCCTGGGCTCCAAAAACCCGGCCAACGTGGCAAAGGCCACGCTGAGCGCCCTGATGCAGCTCCGGCTCCGCGAGCAGATTCTCAAGACCCGCGGCATCGAGCCCCGGAATTCCAAACCCGACTGACCATGATGCGTCTTCACAATCTCAAGCCAAGGCCGGGCGCCAAGCATCGGCGCAAACGTCTGGGCTCCGGCGAATCCAGCGGGCATGGCAAGACCTCCGGTCGCGGCGGCAAGGGCCAGTCGGCGCGGTCGGGCAGTTCAATCCGGATCGGCTTCGAGGGGGGACAGATGCCCCTCATCCGGCGGCTGCCCAAGCGCGGGTTCAACAATGCGGCTCACGCAACCCGTTACCTTCCCGTGAACCTCGAATCGCTCAATCGCTTCGAGGACGGGGCCGTGGTGGATGAAGCCATGCTGCGCGCCTCGGGCCTCGCGAACGGGGCCGGGGACGGCATCAAGATCCTGGCCAGGGGCCGGTTGGAGCGAAAGCTGACGGTCCGGGTGGCCGCCTTCAGTGCGGTGGCCCGTGAGGCGATTGAACGGCTCGGAGGCGTCGCCGAAGTCGCAGGGAAATAGCCGCGCATCATCCGACGGAACCCATGATCCGACAGCTTTTCAAGACGTTCTCCAATTGCCTGAAGATTCCGGAGTTGCGTTCCCGGATCATCTTCACGGCCTTGGTGTTGATCGTCGCCCGGCTGATCGCCATGACCCCGGTTCCGGGGCTTAATGGTGCGGATCTTGCCCGTTACTTTGCAGAGCAGGCCGAGAAGCAGGGAGGCGGGAATTCCATCATCGCCCTCTACAGTTTGTTCACCGGCGGGGCGATCGAGAACTGTGCCGTGGGTGCGCTCGGCATCATGCCGTACATCAGTGCGACGATCATCCTGCAGCTGCTGTCCGCCGTCATTCCAGGCCTCAACAAGCTCGCCCGCGAGGAAGGGGGACGCGCCAAGATCATTGCCTACGGACGCTACCTGACGGTGCTGCTGTGCCTTGGACAGGGTTTTGTGATGGCCCTGGGGTGGCAGAACCCGGAAAACACGTTTCCTGGGTTCACGGGAAATCTGGTCCTGGTGGAGAACCCGTGGATCTACAGGTTCCAGACCACCATCATCCTGACCACGGGCACCCTCCTGCTGATGTGGCTGGGCGAGCAGGTCACGGAGCGCGGTGTCGGCAACGGCGTTTCGCTGATCATCATGATCGGCATTCTGGCCCGGCTTCCCGCCGCCCTGCGGGCGGTGTGGTCGCTGTTCTTCCCGATGGAGGGAGTGGCCCGGACGGTCAACTGGATGTACGCGGTGTTCCTGATCCTGCTGCTCCTGTCGGTCATCGCGGCGGTGGTGATGATCACCCAGGGTCAGCGGAAGATCCCCGTGCAGTACGCGCAACGTGCGGTCGGGCGCAAGGTCTACTCGGGCGGCACCTCGTACATGCCGCTGCGGGTCAACTACGCCGGGGTGATGCCCGTGATTTTCGCCCAGGCCATCCTGATGTTTCCAGGGATGATCCTCCAGAAGCTTGGCCAGATGTACAAGGTGCCGTTCTTCGAGACCCTGGCCGGTCTCTTCAGCCAGGCCAGCTGGTTTTACATCTTCGCCGAGGCGTTGATGATCCTGTTCTTTGCCTACTTCTGGGTCGCCACCCAGTTCAACGAGCTTCAGGTCGCCGACGATCTGAAGAAACACGGCGGCTACATTCCGGGCGTGCGCCCCGGGGTGGCCACCAGCGACTTCCTGCACCGGACGATGAGCCGGATTACCTTCGCCGGGGGCATGTTCCTGGTCGTGGTGGCCCTGATCCCGACCCTGATGACCCGCTACCTCAAGCTGGACTATTCCATCACCCAGTTTTTCGGAGGAACCTCCATCCTCATCACCGTGGGTGTCCTGCTCGACACCATGCGCCAAATGGAGTCCTTCCTGCTGATGAGGCACTACGATGGCTTCCTCAAGAAGGGAAGGGTCAAGGGCCGGTTTTGAACGCCCCAGTTCTTGAGCTTTGCACGCACCCAGCGGCCCCATTGGGGATCGTGCGCCGCGGTCGGCCCGGTGTTGCAGCACTTCACTCCAACGTGACAGCGTCCCGTAACCGATCTGAGACGGAGCTGGGGTACATCCGGAATGCGGGCGCCCTGGCCGCCCGCGTTCTTCGTGAAGCCTCCGCCCTGGTGACCCCCGGGCTGACGACCCGGGATCTTGACGCCCGTGTCGGCGAGATCATCCGGAACCATGGGGCCATCAGCGCCTTCTTCGGATACCGCAACTTTCCCGCGCAATGCTGCCTCTCGGTGAATGAGGGGGTGGTGCATGGGATTGGGACGGACCGGCGGCTTCAGTTCGGTGATTTGCTCAAGATGGACATCGGGGTGCGGCATCGCGGATTTGTTGGCGATGTCGCCATGTCCATGGCGGTGGGGGGATGCTCCCCCCTGGCGCAAAAACTGATGGACGTGACGCTTGAAGCGCTGCACCTGGGAATTGCCCAGGCGCGCCCGGGGAACCGGGTCCTGGACATCTCCCGGGCCATCCAGGGTCACGTGGAGTCCAACGGATTCAGCGTGGTGCGCGAGTTCGTCGGCCACGGGGTCGGGCGAACGCTGCACGAGGAGCCGCAGGTCCCGAACTTTGTGGACGAGCGAAACACGGCGCGACTGCGCCCGGGAATGGCCATTGCCATCGAACCGATGGTCAATGCGGGTCAGCCGGGCGTCGAGATCCTTGGGGACCGTTGGACCGTGGTGACCCGCGACCGTCAGCTGTCGGCCCATTTCGAGCACACCGTGCTCATCACCGGGGGCGATCCGGAAATTTTGACCCGGGACGGCACCTCGCCGCTTTACTGAGCGGGCAATTTCGGTATCCTGTTCGTCCTTTTTGACAATGAAAGTGAGAGCTTCAGTTAAAAAACTCTGCGAGAACTGCAAAATGGTCCGCAGAAAGGGAGTGATCCGTGTGATTTGCACGAACCCCCGCCACAAGCAGCGGCAGGGCTGAATCCATCCATCCGTTACTGACCTATGCCACGAATTCTGGGAGTCGACATTCCGGGGGAGAAGCGCATTGACATTGCGCTTCGGTACATCTACGGCCTCGGGCCGGTCAACTCGCTTGAGGTCCTCGCGCGGGCCGGCGTTGACCCTGCGATCCGCGCCCGAAGTCTGGATGAGGGTCAGTTGTCCCAGATCGTGAATGCCATCCAGGATGGAAAGCACGTGATCGAGGGCGATCTGCGTCGTGAGTTGGGCATGAACCTGAAGCGACTTCAGGCGATCAAGTCCTACCGGGGGTCGCGGCATTCGCGGAGCCTCCCGGTCCGGGGGCAGCGCACCCAGACCAACGCCCGCACCCGGAAGGGACCGCGACGCACGGTGGGTGTGCAGCGAAATCCGTCCGCAAAGTCCGGCACCACCTGAACGACTGAACGACAACCCGCATTCGTATGGCAGAAGAAATCAAGGCAAAGAAGGGGCCCGCCAAGGCCGGGGGTTCCCCGGAGGCGTCGGCCATCAAGAAGACCGCCCCGGAGGCGGGGGCTGCCGATCCGGCAGGCCCGGCCGCGGCTCCCGCGGCACCGGGCGCAGTGGCAGCACCCACCGCCGCCGAGTTGCTCGGGGAGGAACTCAAGCCCCAGAAAATCATTCGGGCCAAGGGATCCAAGAACATCCCCTCCGGCATCGCCAATATTGTGGCCACCTTCAACAACACCGTGGTGACCATTTCCGATGCCCAGGGAAACACCCTGAGCTGGAGCACCGCCGGGCGCGTGGGCTTCAAGGGGTCCCGGAAAAGCACGGCCTTCGCGGCCCAGCAGGCGGCCCAGGATGCCGCCCGTCAGGCGATGGCGCATGGACTCCGCGAGGTTGAGGTCCGGGTCAACGGTCCGGGTTCGGGTCGTGAGTCGGCGATCCGTGCGCTCCAGGCGGTTGGTCTGGAAATCACCGCGATCCGCGACATCACCCCCGTCCCCCATAACGGGTGCCGTCCCCGCAAGAAGCGGCGCGTCTAGGAACGGAGAAGATTTTTATGGCTCGTTACACCGGCCCCCGCACCCGCATCAGCCGCCGCTTCGGCGTCGAAATCTTCGGCGCTTCGAAGTATCTGGAGCGGCGCAATTTCCCCCCTGGCGTTCATGGACCGAAGTCCCGCCGCAAATTCAGTGACTATGCCATCGGCCTGGCCGAGAAGCAGAAGCTGCGGTACTACTATGGCCTGCTTGAGCGGCAGTTCCGGAGTGTCTACGCCCGGGCACTGCGCATGCGCGGGGTGACGGGTGAAAAGATGCTCCAGATCCTGGAGACCCGGCTCGACAGCGTCGTCTACCAGGCGGGCTTCGGGCTGACCCGCGCGCAGGCGCGTCAGTTCATCTCCCATGGCCACGTCCGCGTCAATGGCCGCAAGGTGGCGGTGCCCAGCTTCGCGGTGAAGGTCAACGATGTCGTCGAGGTCCGGGACCACGCCGTCAGCCGTCAACAGGCCAGCAAGGCCCTTGAAGCGTCCACCAGCCGGGTGGTGCCCGACTGGCTCGCGCTGGAGAAGGACCACTTGAGGGTCCGTTTGCTGCGGGTACCCTCCCGTGACGAGATCAAACCGATCGCCAACGAGCAGGCGGTCGTCGAATTTTACTCCCGCTAGTCTCCCGCCCCGCCCGAGTACGGCGGGGCATGCAATCCTGCAATTATACGGGACAATCCCCCGCCGGGGAGTGGGCGGTTGGGAAGGTCCAGATTAAAATTGCCCAAATCATATTATGCCTGTCCGTCTCGGTCGTTTTGAACTGCCCAAGCGGTTGACCAAGGATGAGTCCACCGCCACCGATCATTATGCCCGGTTTGTCGCCGAGCCCTTTGAAACCGGTTATGGCCACACCATCGGCAATTCCCTTCGCCGCGTGCTGCTGAGCTCCCTGGAGGGCGCCGCCGTCGTGTCCCTGAAAATTGACGGCGCGATGCATGAGTTCACCGCCGTGGACGGGGTGGTTGAGGACGTGACGGAAATTGTGCTCAACCTCAAGAAGGTGAAGTTCAAGGTGCACAACCGGGAGCCCCAGACACTGCTGCTTTCGGTGAACAAGGAGGGGCCGGTGACCGCCGGTGACATCCAGTTGAACCAGAATGTCGAGCTGGTGAATCCGGACCAGCATCTGTGCACCCTGGACCGCAAGAAGAAGTTTGAGATGGAGCTGGAGGTGAAGGTGGGGCGCGGGTTCTGTCCCGGAGAGGAGAACAAGAAGGCCGACCAGGCCATCGGCGTCATCGCCATTGATTCGCTGTTCTCCCCGGTGTCACGGGTCCGGTATACCGTCGAGCAGGCGCGGGTCGGGCAGAAGACCGACTACGACAAGCTCGTGCTTGAGCTCTGGACCGACGGCCGCGTCTCCCCCGACGACGCGCTCACCCAGGCGTCGGCAATTCTCCAGCATCACCTCGATGTCTTCGTGGGGTATGACAAGAATGCGGTGGAGTTTGAGGAGGAGCAGAAGCCGGTGGACGACGAGAAGGCCAAGCTCAAGAAGTTGCTCAACATGTCGGTCAACGAGATCGAATTGAGCGTCCGGGCGGCCAACTGCCTGAACAACGCCAACATCACGACGGTCGGGCAGCTGGCGCTCAAATCCGAGCAGGAGATGCTCAAATACCGGAATTTCGGCAAGAAATCGCTCAACGAGATCAAGGAGAAGCTCTCGGGCCTGGGGCTCGCACTGGGCATGAACCTGGATCCGGCGCTGCTGGAGGCCGCACCGCCGCCGGTAGAAACCCGCAACCTCTAACCCTGTTTTCCCATGCGCCACCTTAAGCGCAACAAAAAGCTCGGACGCAAGGGCGACCACCGCAATGCGATGCTCGCCAATCTCGTGGGCAGTCTCATCAAGCACCGTCGCGTGACCACAACCCTTTCCAAGGCAAAGGCCGCCCGCCCGGTTGCCGAGAAGCTGGTCACCCTGGGCAAGCGTGCCCAGGCGGCGTTGACCGCCGCGGCGAGCACCTCGGACGAGCAGGCCAAGGCGGCCGCCGTTGCTGAGAACGTGTACTGCCGCCGTCTGGTCGCCGCCCGGTTGCGCCAGCAGCCCCGCACCCATTTTGCGGGCACCCCCAAGGTGAAGGGCCGGACGTTGCGCGAGCAGTGGCGGGAACAGCACGATGTCGTCCACCTGCTCTGCGACCACATTGCCCCCGTGTTCAAGGACCGCGCTGGCGGCTACACGAGGATTGTGCAGCTGGGCCAGCGGACGGGTGATGCGGCGAAAACGGCCATCCTGGAATGGGTTGAGGCGCCGCTCGACAAGGCGGCGGGTGAGGACACTGCCGTGGCCGCCCCGTCTCCGACCTCGCAGGAGAACAGGTAGTTCCCCGACCCGTCGCGGTCGGATTCGACAAGCCCGCCGGTCCCCACCGGCGGGCTTTTCAACAGGGTCAACGCCCTCCAACCCCGCCCCCCTCGGAGCCCGTGAGTCTCCGGCCGGCTAGTCGAGGCCGCCCACGCGGGCGAGGCGGTACACATCCGCGATCTTCTTGTCGTCGGCGCGGATCCTCTTGGCCAGCGACTTGGCCAGCTCAAACAAAAGCGGGTTGGCCAGTTCGGGCTGTTCCCGGCACAGACGCTCGAACCGTTCCGCGGTGATGCGCAGGAGCGTGGACGTGCTGTTGGCCACGACATCGGCAGATCTCGGTCCACCATCAAACAGACTCATCTCGCCGAAGATGTCGCCGGGGCCGAAACGGGCGAGTTCCGTCTCCTTGCCACCCACCATCATCCGCGCCCGGACCTCGCCATCGAGTACCGCGTACATGGCATCACCCGGAGAACCCTGCTTGACGATCAACTTGTAGGCTTCGCTGCGGACCACCTCCATCAACTGGACGAAGCGCCCGAGCTGCTGGTCGTTCATGGTGGACAGAGCCTTGACCCGGCGGAGCATTCCCGGTCGGAGCCCGGAAATCAGCAGGGTGGGCTCCGGTCCCTCGGCGGGTGCCGCTGCGCCGGCGCGGCCGGCGAAGGCGTCGGACAGTTCGCGGAGATCCTCCGCCTTGATCCATTGGTTGGCCGCGACGGCGTGAATCCAGGTGCCGCGGAGCACCCGCTCATCCCGGACCCATTGCACCAGGGTGTCCAACGGCACCGGTCCATACACCACGTCGTCGGCGGCCCAGACTTTGTATTCTGCGTTGGAGGAATCGGCGGACATCGGAGGGGAATAAACCGGGTCCGCCGCCGATTTGGGAGACAATTCTATACGGGGCCGGCGCCGATGCGCGGCAAGTTTCCCGGAGGGATGGGGGCCTCGGGGCTTTTCCTTGAAGGACCGGGTATGGCAGCGTCCTGCACCGATGAATCCCACGGACTGGAAGCTCATTGCGCTCGCCTTTGCGTCCATCGGGATTTTGGTCCTGCTGATCACGCGGGCCAAGGTGAACGCCTTCATCGCACTGTTGCTGGCTTCACTGGTGGTGGGAGCCGGGTCCGTCGCCCTGGGGCGCGTGGTCAGGGATGCCGCGGGGCGGGACGTGGGATACACCCTGCTGGGTGTCGCACGTTCGTTTTCCGAGGGGCTTGGGGCCACCCTCGGGGGCATCGCGGCCATTGTCGGCCTGGGCACGATGCTGGGGAAGCTGCTGGCCGAGTCCGGTGGGGCCGAGGTGCTGGCCCGCCGGTTCGTGGCGTTCTTTGGACCCCATCGCATTCAGTGGTGCATCATGGCGCTGGCCCTTGCGGTGGGTCTGACCACCTGGTTTGCGGTCGGCCTGGTGCTGCTGCTGCCGATCCTGCTCACGCTGACCCACGAGACCCGTCAGCCGTTCCTCAGTCTGACCCTGCCGCTGTTGGCCTGCCTGTCGGTGATGCACGGGGTCATGCCGCCGCATCCAGGGCCGGTGGTGGCAGTCGAAGCATTGCAGGTGGACATGGGGTTGGTCCTGATTTGGGGGTTTGTCATCGGCATTCCGACGGCGGCCGTTGCCGGCCCGCTGTTTGCGCGGTGGGCGGTGAAGCATGTCGAAGCGCACCCGCCGCCCGTGCCGCGCCGGGCCGATACCCTGCCTCCCGGATTCCGGCTCCCGGGATTTGGGGTCACCCTGTTTTCGATCCTGATGCCGGTCGGCCTGATGCTCCTGGCCACCCTGGCGGAACTAACACTGGAAAAGGGGGATAAACTGCGTGAGCTGGCGACCTTTGCGGGCAATCCGATGATTGCATTGACGCTGGCCGTGCTCTTTGCGATGTGGTCGTTGGGGCTGGCGTGCGGGTATCGTCCGGTGGAGGTCCTGCGTTTCACCGAGTCGTCTATTGCGGCGGTGGGCATGACCTTGCTCGTGATCGGCGGCGGCGGCGGCTTTGCGCGCGTGCTGCGGGACAGCGGCGTTGCGGAGTCCATCGGACGCCTCGGCGAGGCCGTGCATCTCTCGCCGCTGATGTACGGCTGGATGGTCTCGGCCTTCATCCGGGTGGCCACGGGGTCGGCAACGGTGGCCATCACCACGGCGTCGGGCCTCCTGGTGCCGGTGCTGGCCGCTTATCCCGAAATGGGTCAGAACCACAAGGCCCTGATCGTGGTCGCCATCGGTTGCGGCTCCCTGTTTTTGTCCCACCTCAACGATTCTGGGTTTTGGATCGTCAAGGACTCCCTGGGCCTGACCGTTCCGCAGACGCTGCGCACGTGGACCGTCTGCGAGACGATCGTCGGTATTGTGGGGATGCTCCTCTCGCTTGCGGTGTATCAGATGCTCTGAGCCCGGCGCGAGGTCCGGCGGTTGGCGGCTCACCGGGCGGGGGCGCCGACGCCGGAAGTTTGCAGCGCCTCTGCCAACAAGGCCGCCAGGCGGGACACCAGGCGGCTCAGGGTGGATGGGATGGCTTCGGGCTGCGCATCGGGTGGCGGCCCGGATTCCGTGAGTCGGGCGGTGCCGTTGGTCAGCAGGCCGCCGCCGCTCGCCGAATGGACCTGCCACCACGCGATCAGCGAGCCGGTCCCCGTCGTGTCCACGTCGAACTGAAGCACATTGATGGACACGGCCTGTGACACCTCCCCGGAATTCCAGGGAGCCAACCGCACGGACCGGTAGGGCAGGCGGGCGGCGAGATCTTCCGCGAGGACCCGTTGAAACTGGCGGTCGAGGCGATCCGCCCAGAGGCTGGCCTCCAGATAGACGACTTCGCTCGTTCCGGAACGGACGGCCACGGAGGGCCTGAGCAGGTAGGAGGGCATGCGGACGGGATTGATGCCGACAGCGGTCGCCTCAGCCTCAGCCCGGGCGGACTGGGGCAAAGCATCAACCGCGACCGGCGTGAGAAGATAGCTGCGCGTTGCCAGCGTATTGGGTTTTGGCAGGCAGCCGGCGAGGGGCAGCACCGCAATGGTTGCTGCTGCCGCGAATCGTCGCATGCGATCAGGGGTGGTCATGGCTTGGGAGTTGGCGGTTTGCGCCCCGTGAGCAGGGCGTTGGGATTGCGCCGGAGGAAGTCGGCGAGTTCTGCCAGGGCTTGTGCCGCATCGGCCACCTGTCCGAGGGCCATCGTGGCATCGCTTCGGAAGGGAGCGTCCGGCTCGACCATGCCGGTCAGGGCCTCCAGACCGCGACGCATCTGCAGGAGCGCTCGATCCGCTTCGGCGAGGGTGTTCGTCACGCTGCCGGTGAGCGTGTCCATCTGGACATTTGCACCACGAATCAGCACCCGCGCATCCCCCAGCGCGAGGTTCAGCTCATGGAGGGAATTCGTCAGATCCGGGGAGGCGACCAACCCATTGGCCGCGGACAGCAGCCTCGTCACCTCCTCGTTGATCATGTGCATGTCAATCGCACCGAGGAGGCTGTCCACCCGGGTGAGGAGCGCGCTCATCCGCTCCGAAATACCCCGAAAATCCACCTGGGCGAGGTTGGCCAGCAACTCCTGAATCCCCGTGGGCATGGTTGGGATCTCCGGATACTCGGCCCGGAGTTGATGAAAGATGGCCGGCGGGGCGTTGGTGACCATGCCAAGTTCGACATACAGGACCCCGGTTACCAGGCTTTCGGCATCCAGTTTCCCCCGCAACCCCTGGGCGATCCTGGTCTTGAGAAATGCCGGATCGTCGAGGTCCATCCGGTCATCGGATTTCCTGCGGAGGATCTCCCCGTCCACTTGGATGATGACCGGGTTGGAAAAATCGTCCGGTGCCTGGTTGTGACGGATGAGCACCTCGGCCACGGAGCCGATGGTCACGCCGCGCCACTTCACCGGAGCCCCCTCCTGCAGGCCCTTCATTGAGGTGTCGAAGTAGAGGATCATCCGTTCCTGGTGACGGAACAGTCGCCCGGAGGTGAGGATCACCAGGGCGGCGACGGCGAGGGTCGTTCCTGTCAGGATGAACGCGCCGATCAGCGCGGGGCTGACTTTCTTGTTCATGGAACCTTGGAGAGATCGGGGCTGCGGGCTGCGGGTGTTGCCGTGGGGGTCAGCGGGGCCGGTGCGGCTCCCCGGGTCAGGAAATTTCGCACCCTCGGATCCTGGCTCTCAAGGAGATCCCGGGGCCGGCCATGTGCCGTCATCGTCTTGGTTTCCGTGTCCAGATAGATGGCGTCGTCGGCAATGCTGAAGATGCTGGCAAGCTCGTGGCTGACCACGACGATCGTTGCCCCGAGGCTGTCCCGAAGTTCCAGGATCAGGCGATCGAGATTGCGGGAGCTCACCGGGTCGAGACCTGCCGAAGGTTCGTCAAAGAACAGGATGTCCGGGTCCAGCGCCATCGCCCGTGCCAGCCCGGCACGCTTGCACATCCCACCCGAGATCTCGGATGGGTAATAACCTTCAAATCCGGCAAGGCCGACCAGGGCGAGCTTGAGCCGGACGATGTCCCGGATCTCCCCTGGTGGCAATGCGGTGTACTCCTCGAGCGGCAGCGCGACGTTCTCCGCGAGGGTCATCGAACTCCAGAGGGCGCCACCCTGAAACAGGACCCCGAATTCCCGGAGCTTGGCGCGCCGGTTGTCGTCATCCAGCGCCCAAAAATTCCCGCCGTCGTAGAACACATCCCCGCGGGCGGGACGGATCATGCCGATCAGATGGCGGAGCAGGGTGCTCTTGCCGCAGCCGCTGCCGCCCATGATCACGAAGACCGAGCCCGGCTGGATGCGGGCCGAGATGTCCCTCATGACCACGTAGGATCCGTAGGCCATCGTCAGGTTCCGGATCTCAATCTTGGGGGCCGTGGATTGCATTGCGGATTCGGTGCCTAGATCCCCAGGGCATTGCAAATCACGGCGAAAACGCCGTCGGCGGCAATGATCGCGGTGATGCCGGCGACGACGGCCTGCGTGGTGGCCCGTCCGACCGCCTCGGCATTGGAGCCGCACTGCATGCCGCGGAGGCATCCGGTGAACGCGACCAGGAAGCCGAAAAACGCCCCCTTTGACACCCCGAGAAGAAAGCCCTTGAGGGTGATCGCATGGAGGGTTCTCGACAGGTACTCGGTGGCGCTGATGTCCGGCATGGACACCGACACGAGGAGACCGCCCGAAATGCTGATCAGGTTGGCGAACACGACCAGGATCGGCATCATGGTCACCAGGCCGATCATCCGGGGCAGCACGAGGAACTCCATCGGAGAGATTCCAAAGGTCTCCAGCGCTGCAATTTCCTCGTTGACCTTCATCGTGCCCAGCCGGGCGGCAAACGCGGCGCCGGTGCGTCCACACATGATGATGGCGGTCATGATGGCACCCATCTCGCGAGTGGTTCCGATGGCGACCATGTCCGCGACGTAGATTCTGGCGCCAAACTGCGCGAGCGCGTTGGCACCGACGAAGGCGAGAATCAGGCCGATGAGGAAGTTGATGAGGGCCACGATGGCCAGCGCCTCGGGCCCCGCCTCCTGGACCACCTCGAGGAGGTCGCCCCATCGGAATCGTGCGCGACCCCGCACCAGCGCCGCCAATGCCCGGGCGAGTTCGCCGAGAAAGGTGACGAGAACGACCGCCTCGCGGCAGCCGAGGAGGGCGGCGTTGCCAATCCGGGTGATGAGCCGCGCATCCGGAGCCGGCCGTCCGGCATCCGCTGCCTCGGGAACCGTGCGGGCGAGCTTGAGCAGGTCCCGGACACCCTCGGGGAGTCCCGCATCCCGGAATTCAAGCCCGGCGACCCGCGCCTGTCCCTCCCACCGGCGGACCAGCGCGACCAACCGCGAGTCCCATCGTTGGAGTCCCGTGGTGTCGAATTCCACTGCCCGTGCGTTTGCAGGCAGGGTCCCAGCAAATGCGACCTCGGACTGCGTCCGGGACTGCCGGTCCCACGACCCGGACAGCCGGATCCGGAGGACCCCGGAGGCGGTCGCCTCCATCGCGCACTGGGGAGGATGATTCTCGGGCATCTCGGCAGGGAGCGCAGGCGGCAGCGGAGGCTCCGCGGACGAGACTGGTTTCAGTCTTCGAACCTGACAAGCATGCGCGTTTGCGTGTGTGTTCGCGGATCCGCAGGCTCCCGGACGGCGACCTGCTTCGGGTCCGAAGTCCTGCGCGTGGCATTCGGGACTGGGGATTTGCAGGAGGGAAAGCGGTCAGGCCAGCACGCCGCGGATGATCTCACCCTCCACATTGGTCAGCCGGCGCTGGATGCCGTTGTGCTCGAAGGTCAGTTGTTCGTGGTCGAGTCCCAGGAGGTGGAGGATCGTGGCGTTGAAGTCATAAAGGCTCAGCACGTCCTCGACGGCCCGGCGCCCCAGGTCGTCCGTGCGCCCGATGCTGACCCCGGGACGCACTCCGGCGCCCGTCAGCCAGCACGTGAAGCCGTCCGGATTGTGGTCCCGTCCCCGGGATCCCTTCTGGAACATGGGCATCCGTCCAAACTCGGTGCACCACACCACCACGGTGTCTTCCAGCAGCCCGCGCTGGCCGAGGTCGCGGATCAGGGCCGCGGCCGGCTGGTCCAGAATGGCCGCATGACGGTCGTACTGTTCCCTGAGCTTGTTGTGCCCGTCCCAGTTGAGCTCGCCACCGCTGGCGTAGGCGCCGTTGAAGAGTTGAACCATGCGAACGCCCCGCTCGACCAGGCGTCGCGCCAGGATGCAGTTGCGGGCGAAGGCGGCCTTGGTGGGGTTTGCGGTGTCGTCGGCACCATACAGGCGCAGCACGTGTGCCGGTTCGCCCGACAGGTCGAGAATTCCGGGGACCCGCAACTGCATCCGGGCCGCGAGTTCGTAGCTGGCGATCCTCGCAGCAAGCCGGCCATCTTCCGGATGGTGTTCGAGGTGCCGGGCATTCATGCGCTGCAGCAGTCCCCGTGCGGCGGCATCGGCCTCCGACGATGTTCCCGGCGGCGGCGTCAGATGCCGCACGGGACTGGTCGTGCTCATGGGCGTGCCCTGGAACACCGCCGGGAGGAATCCGGGGCCCCAGTTGTTGGCGCCCGCCTGGGGAACACCCCTCGGATCGGGGATGGCCACGTAGGCCGGCAGGTCCTGGCTGGCGCTGCCCAGGGCATAACTGACCCACGCACCCAGGCTTGGAAAACCGTCCAACACCGTCCCGGTTGAGAGAAAATTCTCCGCGGGACCATGGGTGTTGGATTTGCTGGTGAGGGAATGAATGAAGGCGATCTCGTCCGTCAGTGCCGCGAGATGGGGGATGAGGTCGGAAACCCATTTGCCCGTCCCGCCGTGCCGGCGGAACGGGTATTGCGGTTGCGCGAGTTCACCGGCCGGTCCCTGAAAGGTCACGGGCGGCCCCCCAGCCAGCGGTTTGCCGTCCTGGCGGATCAGCTCCGGCTTGTAGTCCCAAGTCTCCAGCTGGCTGACCGCACCTGCGCAAAAAATCATCACCAGATTTCTCGCCGGTGCCGGTGTGGGCGGTGGTCGGGGGGCCAGGGGGCGTGCCGCATCCATCACCGGCACGTTCCCCGCAAGCAGCCCGTCCCTTTGAAGCAGCGCGGTGAGGGCCATGGATCCCATCGTGGTGGCGGTTCCGGACAGGAACCCCCGCCGGTCCAGCAATCGGCGTCCCGGGGGCAGGAGACTCAGGAGATCTCCGTTCATGGAAGGAACAGGTACTCGTTGGCGTTGAACAGGGCCCGGCACAGCGGCTCGGGGCCGTGTTGGCGGACCACGGGCTCGGCGTCGGCCACCTCCCCGGGCGTCGGGTCGCGCCCGAGGGCAAGCCGGTACGCGTGACGCACCTGCGCCGTTGGATCCTCGCCCGCCTCGGTGCGGAGACGCCGGCCAAATGCGGCCGCCTGATCGGCGGTGAAACGGCTGTTGAACAGGTTCAGCGCCTGGATTGGCGTCGTGGATTCCCGCCGCCGCGGCGTGCTTTGTCCGGCGTCGGGACAGTCGAATGCGCCGAACACGGCCTCAGGTTCCCTGCGGACCTTGTGGGCGTACACCATCCGCCGGAGTCCGCTGTCGGTGAACGACTCCACCGCCTTGAACCCGCTCAATCCGCCGCGCTGGTCGAACAGGTCGAAACCCGGACCGTACATCGTGGCGTTGAGGTTCCCGGCGGTCGCGAGCATGCTGTCGCGCAGCATCTCCGCCTCCATGCGCCTCGACGGAAAGCGCCAAAGCCACCGGCAGTCGGCATCCTTCGCGCGCGCGCGCGGGTTGTCTGCCGAAGACTGCCGGTAGGTTGCCGACAACACCAGCAGCCGGTGCAGATGCTTGATCGAGCCACCGGTCCGCAGGAATTCGTTCGCCAGCCAGTCGAGCAGTTCCGGATGGCTGGGCCGGTCCCCATTCCGTCCGAAGTCGCCGGGAGTGGACACCAACCCGACACCGAAATGGCCCTGCCACACACGGTTGACCATCACCCGCGCGGTGAGGGGATGCGCCGGATTGGTCAGCCAGTCGGCGAGGGTTTGGCGACGCAGCGGCTCCGGGGCCTCGGCGGGCAGATGGCAATCTCCGAGGACCGCGGGCGCAGCCGGGCGGATCTCCTCACCCGGTTGCTCCGGATCTCCCCGCTTCAGCAACCGGATCGTGTCCGGCGCCCGGAAAACTCCCGCGAAGGCCCGCTGGCCGATGCTGAGCCTGCGCACGGTCGCCTCGAGCTTCTGGCGCTCCCGGATGAGGGGTGCCGCCTCGGGAGCCACCCCGGAAAACGGGTCGGGGGGATTGGTGCCGGCGAGGAATGGCGCCCGATCCCCGGAATCGGCGACCACGATCCAATCGCCTCCCCCGGAATCAACCTCAACCGTGTATCGCGTGGGCAACCGGTCATCAAACTGCCCTTGCCGGTCGCGTCCCCAGATCACCCGATCCACGACAGTCTCCACCGGGAGTTCCAGCGTCACCCAGCCGCGACCCTTCTCACTGGACATCCAGCTCCTCGCATTGCCATACCGGCCGTCGTTGATGTGGTGTAGTGCGTGACGGTCGGCCACCACGGTGTCTCCCGAGGACGTGGCGCGCGCCCCGGCGGCTTCCGCGCCGACGTTGACGTCGTCAACATCCAGCACCTCCAGTTCGTCAAGACAGGGCTCCAGAGAGTTGGTCTCGTGAATGGCAAAGCGCAGGCGCCGGGCCTTCACCGGTGCGAAGCGCTCAATGTTGAGGCGGCCGTTCACCGAAACCCGTTCCCCGCCCGGGCCCGCCGCCGGCACATGCCGGGTCATCCGACGTTCCAACATGGCGATCCGGTCCCGCGCCTTCTCCATCGCGGCCCGGCGCTCCTCAGCCTCGGGATCACGGAGGTCCCGGTCCTCGTATTCGACGCCGGCGAAGAAGGCCTGGAAGGCGAAGTATTCGCGCTGGGACACCGGATCAAACTTGTGGTCATGACATCGGGCGCATCCGAGGCTGAGCGCGAGAAAGGTTTGCGCGGCGTTTACGACGATCTCGTCAAGGGCATCCTGGCGGGCCAGTCGGATCGAGGGCTCGTCTTTTCCGATCTGACCGGGCAGCAACACCGAGGCCGTGACCAGAAATCCGGTGGCCGCATCCTCGCCAGTCAGGTCCCCGCACAACTGATCCCGCACGAACTGTCCGTAGGGCGTGTCCCGGTTGAGGGCCCGGATCACATAGTCCCGGTAGGGCCAGGCATTGGGGCGCTCCGTGTTCACCTCGAATCCGTGGGTGTCGGCGTATCGCACCACATCCAGCCACGGTTGTGCCCAGCGCTCCCCGTAATGGGGCGACGCCAGCAACCGGTCCACGAGCCGTTCCGCGGCGTCCGGACCCGGGTCGGTCACGAAATCAGCGGTGGCCTCTGAGGACGGGGGTAATCCGGTGAGGTCGAGTGTGACCCGTCGCAACCAGTCCGCGCGTTCCGCCTCCGGGGATGGGCGCAATCCTTCCGATTCGAGGCGGGCGAGGATGAACCGGTCCGCGGCGTTCCGCGGCCAGATCCGGTCCCGGGTGTCGGGGATCGCCGGGTCCGCAACCGGCTCGAAGGCCCAGTGGCGCCCGGGATCCGGGTGCTCGTTGGCGATCGCGACTGCCGGGCCGGAGCCCAGCAGGCAGATCAGCAACCACCAACGGCCCGACGGCATGACGTTCAACTACCCGCTGTGGTCGGGAATGCCAGCGTGAAACCTGCAATTCTCGGCAGTCCGTGGTCAACCAGGGGGCACCGGGCCGACCGCAGCGGAGGCGCTGACCATGCCGGTGGCCCAACACTGGGGGTCGGGGACCGCTGAAGATCGCGCGACAGATGCGGGAGCATGGGCTGGATCCATGGGCGGAGGCCGTGCGCGAGGACGACTTGGGGACAGGTCAATTGGGGGTTCCTGTCGGCCACCGACTGCCGAATGTGCGGTTTCTGACGTTGGACATGATCCGCGCTCGACATATGCGGGCAGAACGTTGTCTGGTCTTGGGTACGCCCGTTTTGCACCCCGTTGGTTTGCGCCATGAGCCGATTCCAGACGCTTCATCGTTTCTTTCACGTCGCCGGGGCCACCGACGCAGGTTCATCGCCTGCGCAACCCGGGCCGGCCGCTTCGAGTCCCGGATGGCTGGCCGGCGTCCTCGCAGGTGTCCTGCTGGCGACGGGTGCCGGCTGCGGCCGTCCACCCGATGAGGGTGCCGCACCGGGGTCGGGCGGTGGACGCCTGTTCGCCGTCAGCTTCCAAACGATGAACAATCCCTTCTTCGTGGATCTGAACGAGGGCCTGCGTCAGGTGATCGAGGCCAACGGGGACCGGTTGGTGACGCTCGACGCGCAGTTCAACAGCCTGAAGCAGAAAAATGACATCGCGGATGTCCTGCAACAACAGCCCGCCGCGATTTTCGTCAACCCGGTCAACTGGGAGGGCATCAAAGGCAGCCTCATGGAGGCCCGGCGAAGGAGTGTTCCGGCCCTCATCGTGGACGCCCCGGTCAGCGATCCAGAGCTCGTCCTCTGCCAGGTGGCAAGCGACAACGTCGAGGCCGGGCGGCTCGCCTGTGAGGCCCTCGCGCGGGTGAATCCCGGCGCCCGGGTGGTGATTCTCCATCTTTCCGTGAACAAGGCCTGCATTGACCGTGTGGCCGGATTCCGTGCGGAGGCCGCCCGCCATCCGGAGATGCGCATCCTGGACGTCCAGGAAGGGAAGGGGACCACCGAGGGCGCCCGCCCGGTGATGCGGGACCTGCTGGCGCGATTCCCGGACCTCAACGCCGTTTTTCCCATCAACGATCCCAGCGCGCTCGGGTGCCTTTCCGCCATTGAGTCCGCCGGAAAAAGCGGCCAGGTGACCGTGGTCACCGTGGACGGCTCCCGCGAGGGCGTCGCGGCGGTGAAGGCCGGCCGTCTCCATTCGACGTCGGCGCAGTTTCCCCGGGAGATCGGACGGGTGGCTGCGGAGAAGGCGTACGAGCACCTGGCGGGGAAACCAGTGGACAAGGACGTCCAGATCCCGGTCCGGCTCATCACCCGGGAGAATGCCGATGCAATCCCTGGCACTCCACCCGGCGCCAGCAACGCGAAGCAGCGACCGGAGTTCCGAATGGCCCGTGCGCCCGGGTTGGCCGCCGATCGTTGATACCGCCTCCCGGCGATTCCCATCGGATCCGCACCCGCGGTGACGGCACTCCGGGCCCGCACATGAAGGCCACGCCAAACAGTCCATCGCACCCGCCGCTCCTCGCGCTCCGCGGGGTCTGCAAGCAGTTCGGTGGTGTGCGGGCGCTGCAGGGCGTGGACTTTGAGCTGGCTGCCGGCGAGATCCACGCCCTGCTGGGCGAGAATGGGGCCGGGAAGTCCACACTCATCAAGATTCTTGGCGGCATCCACCAACCCGACTCCGGCGCCATCGCGTTCGAGGGACGACCGGTGAAGCTCCGGGACGTGACGGATGCGGATCGCCTGGGCATTCGTCTGATTCACCAGGAACTTTCGCTCGCCCCCAACCTCACGGTCGCGGAGAACTTGCATCTCGGACGCGAGCCCCGGCGGTTCGGCCTGCTGGACCGCGGCCGGATGTCGGCGGATGCCTCGGCCCTGCTCAGGCAACTGGGGCTTTCCGCGGTCGGTGCCGTGGACACGCCCGTTGCCCGGCTGAGCGTGGCGAGACAGCAGATGGTTGAAATCGCGCGCGCGCTGGCCGTCCGGGCCCGGGTGCTGGTCCTCGATGAACCCACCGCGTCTCTTTCCGGGTCGGAGACGTCAACACTCTTCGAGGTCCTCGCCCGACTGCGCCGCCAGGGGGTTGGCATCGTGTATATCTCGCATCGCCTCGAGGAGATTCGGCGGCTGGCCGACCGGATCACGGTGTTGCGCGATGGCCGCAACATCGGCACGCAGTCCGCGGATTCGACGGACACCGCAACGCTGATCCGGTGGATGGTGGGACGCGACTGTGCGGAGTCCGGGAACCGGCCGGAGTGGAAACCGGGTGCCGTGGCCCTGGCCGTCCGAAACCTGTGGGCGCCCGGGGTGCGCGGGGTGAGCTTCGACCTGCACCGCGGCGAAGTGCTCGGCCTGGCCGGACTCGTTGGGGCCGGACGATCCGAACTGGCCCGCGCCCTTTTTGGCATTGAGCCGATCACCAGCGGCTCCATTTCGGTGGAAGGTTGCGACGTCAACATCCGCTGTCCCTCAGATGCGCTGTCGGCGGGCATCGTCCTGGTGCCCGAGGATCGCAAACGCGAGGGATTGGTGATGGCGGCAACCGTCGCCTTCAACCTGACCCTCCCCTGGACGCGCGAATGGAACCGGTGGTGTCGTCCAGACCGGGAGCGCCGCGCGGCCATTGTGGGCCGGGCCGTGGAGCAATTCGGCATTCGAACCACCGGTCCAAACCTACCGGTGCGCAATCTCTCGGGCGGCAACCAGCAAAAGGTGGTCGTTGCGAAATGGATGGAGCGTCCGCCAGCGGTGTTGATCCTCGATGAGCCCACCCGCGGGGTGGATGTGGGGGCGCGGGAGGAGTTGTTTGCGATCCTTTCGCGACTGGTCGGATCGGGCATGGCGGTCCTGCTGATTTCCTCGGACCTTCCCGAGGTGATGGGGCTTTCCCACAGGCTCGCGTTGTACCGCGACGGGCGGGTCATCCGGGAGATGCCGTCCTCCCGGGCCACTGCCGAGGAAGTCATGGCGGCGTTGACCCGCAACGAATGAAACGAACGCTGCCCCTGTTGATGGCCATCGTGGCCCTGACCGGCATCATGGCCTTGTGGGTGCCGGATGGGCGGTTCCTCACGCCGGCCAACCTGCTGGATCTTGTCCAGCAGATTGCCGTCAATGCCATCCTGGCCTTCGGGCTGACGCTGGTGATCCTCATTGGAGGGATTGACCTCAGCGTGGGGGCGGTGGTGGCCCTGGTCGGGACGGTGGCCGTTGCGGTGCTGATTCCGGCCGGCTGGGTCGCTGCCGCATTGTGCGGGTTGGCGGTTGCCGGACTGTTCGGATGGATCAACGGGCTGTGTGCCTCACGGACCCGCATGCCCCCGTTCATCATCACGCTGGCCACGATGCTCGTCGCCCGGGGACTCGCCCTGCGCTTCAACGAGGGGCGTCCGCTGCCGGTTCCCAATCAGGAGCGCGTCTTCCTTGCGATGGGAAACGCGCGGGTGTTCGACCTGATTCCCGTGCCAGTGCTGCTGATGCTGGGGGCGTTTGTGGTCACCGGGGTGCTCCTGCACCGGACCGCCTTCGGCCAGCACCTGTACGCCATCGGCGGGAACCGGGAGGCCGCCCGGTTTACGGGCATCCGGCTCGCTCGAAACGAGACCGTGGTCTATGTGCTCTGCTCGCTCCTGGCCGGACTGGCGGGACTCATCCACGCCTCCCAATTGTACTCGGCAGAGCCCGGATCGGGGCAGGGATTTGAACTGAATGCCATCGCGGCGGTGGTCGTGGGAGGGACCAGCTTTACCGGGGGCACGGGCACCCTGCCGGGAACGTTGCTGGGGGCCATCATCATCGGCATCCTCGACAAGGGGCTCAACCAGGCCGGGGTGCATTTTTCGCTGCAGTATGTCATCAAGGGGGCGGTGATCCTCACCGCGGTGTACCTCGACGTCCGCCGGCACCAGGCTGCGTGAACTTCCAGAAGTCCCTCCGGAAACCGCCCCTCCGCCTCCATGCACGGGTGCCATGGCGTGGCGCCCGCCTGCCCCCGGACCTGGCCGACCACGAAGGGAAGCGCAGCGGTCCGTGGCGGTTTCGGGCGACGGGGCTCGGCCCCCTCCTCAAGGGCCTGCATCCCCCGGTCGGCAGGTTGATCACCGCCGATGCATCCACGGTCGGGAGGAGAGGAGATTTCCCGCCGGGTGCCCCGGGAACTCGGGGGGGGCGACTCCCTCGGAGGTTCAGAGGCAGTGAACGGGGCGTCGTTCAGCTTCCAGCCGCACCCGGTGGACCCGGGGCAGTTCGGGTCCATTTCCACCTCCGCCGATCCCGAGGTTTCAACTTGAATTGGTTCGAGATTTCCCCATGGAAACGGCCGGGCGGATGATCTCTGGAACGTATTGTTCCAGGGTGCGAAGATCCCAAGCTCCACGCTTCCACGCGCGACTCAGCGGGCAGGCCCCAGCGTCACCGGACTCCAGCTATGGTTCCGCAATCTGCCGGCGGATCGCGCGGAAGAAGCGGGCGATGGGCGGCGGGGCCGGGGACACGTCGAGCCGCCATTCGTTGCCGGCCAGGGCAAGCACACCGAGTTCATCCCAGCCCGAAAAGTCCTCCGAAAACTCGATCAGAAACACGTCCCCGCCCGGGTCATCGGCCGTGTAGATCTGAAAACCGCCGGGCAGGCGCCGAAGGCCGAGCCGCGGGCGCGGTGTGGCGACGGGCGTGATCTCAACGATCTGCACGCCCGGGGTGGCGCTTTGCATGGTGTATCCGGCCGTGTTGTAGAAGTCGGAGACCACCCACCAGTCCGCGGCCTCGTCGCCGGCGCGGGCTTCCGCCTGGAGGCGGAACTCCAGTGCGAACGGCTTGCCCACCGGTACGCTGGCGAGGTTCGACAGCACCTCGGAGTCGTCAAGCGTGGGGCGGTTGTAGGAATCTTCCCTGCAAACCGAATCTCCCCCAACTCCCTCCTCCTCAATTCTCCATCCCTCCCCGCCCACCCACCTTCCGAAATTGCTGCAAGCCACGGTGTTCAGGAGTGCCGAGGTATTCGTGGTAGCGCCCGGTGACGGCATCAATGTAGGCGCGCGTGGCGGGAAAGGTGATGGCCCTCCGGAATTCGGTGCTGTTGGTGGCCGCGGGTCCCTGCATCCACCGGAGCACATTGCCGCGTCCGGCGTTGTAGTCGGCGAGAGCGTAGGGCAGGGGGTCGTCGGTGTTCGTGTAGCGACGGAGCAGCTTGGAGAGATAGTAGGCGCCGGCCAGCGTGTTGGTCACCGGATCAAAGGCATGCTCATGGACGAATCCCGTCGCCCGGCTGGCCGTCGCCCATTCGAGAGCCGCGTCCTCCATCAGTTGCATCAGGCCGATCTCTCCGGCGCGCCCCCGGGCTCCGGGATCGAACCGGCTCTCTTGCCACGCCACCGCCTTGATCAGCGCGGGGGAGATCGCGTAGCGCCGCGCGGCCTCCTGGAAGGCCGGGTCGAACTCGTGGGCGCGCCGGGACCGCCAGAGCCGCCAGGCCGCCACATTGGCCGCGATCACCACCAGGAGCAGGATCCAACGGACGTGAAGCGGACGCACGGTCGGAAGGTGGGAAGACCCCCGCCCGCGCGCCAAGCGCAAAGCGGGGTGCTGCCCTCCCCCGTGTCAAAAAAAAGGGGCGGCGTCGCCAATGCGACGCCGCCCGGATGCTGAGACAAACGGGGTGCTGGAGACCTCAGTAGTCCATACCGCCGCCGTGATGCGGGTCGGCCGCCGGCTTCTCCTTCTTCTCCGGAATCTCCGTGATCAGGCATTCCGTGGTCAGGAGCAGGCCCGCAATGGAGCTCGCGTTCTGCAGGGCGCTGCGGGTGACCTTCTTCGGGTCCACCACGCCGGCCTTGACGAGGTCTTCGTATGCACCGGTGGACACGTTGTACCCGTCGTTGCCCTTGCGCTTCTTGACCTCCTGGACGATGAGGCTGCCTTCGACGCCCGCATTGCGGGCCAGTTCACGCAGCGGGGACTCCACGGCGCGGCGGACAATGTCCACGCCGATCCGCTCGTCGTGGTCCGCGAGGTTGAGGGCCTCGATGGCCGGGATGGTGCGCAGGAGTGCGACGCCGCCGCCGGCGACGATGCCCTCCTCGACGGCCGCACGGGTGGCGTGCAGGGCGTCTTCAACACGGGCCTTCTTCTCCTTCATCTCCGTCTCGGTCGCGGCGCCGACATGGATGACCGCCACGCCACCGGCGAGCTTGGCCAGGCGCTCCTGCAGCTTCTCCCGGTCGTAGTCACTGGTGGTCTCCTCGATCTGGCGACGGATCTGGTTGACCCGGCCCTGAATCTCGGAGCTCTTGCCGCTGCCCTCGACGATGGTGGTGTTTTCCTTCTCCACCACCACGCTCTTGGCGCGGCCGAGGTCGGAGAGCTCGAGATTCTCGAGCTTGATGCCGAGATCCTCCGTGAGGCACTTGCCGCCGGTGAGGATCGCAATGTCCTCCAGCATCGCCTTGCGGCGGTCGCCGAAGCCCGGGGCCTTGACCGCGCACACGTTGATCGTGCCACGGAGCTTGTTCACCACGAGGGTCGCCAGGGCCTCCCCCTCGACCTCCTCGGCGATCACCAGCAGCGGCTTGCCGGTCTTGGCCACCTTTTCGAGGAGCGGGAGAAGATCCTTCAGCGAGCTGATCTTCTTCTCATAGATCAGGATGTAGGCATCCTCGAGTTTGGCCAGCATCGCCTCCGCATTCGTCACGAAGTACGGGGACAGGTAGCCCTTGTCGAACTGCATGCCCTCGACGACGTCGAGCGTGGTTTCGATGGACTTGGCCTCCTCGACGGTGATTGTGCCGTCCTTGCCCACCTTGTCCATCGCGTCGGCGATGATCTCGCCAATCGTGGTGTCCCAGTTGGCGGAGACGGTCGCCACCTGCTTGATCTCCTCCTTGTCCTTGACCTTCTTGGCGATCTTGGCGAGGTGATCCACCGCGGCCTCGACGGCCTTCTGGATGCCGCGCTGGATGCCGATGGGGTTGCCGCCCGAGGTCACAAACTTCAGGCCCTCCCGGTAGATGGACTCGGCGAGCACGGTCGCCGTCGTCGTGCCGTCGCCGGCGGAGTCGCTGGTCTTGCTGGCGACCTCGCGGACCATCTGTGCGCCCATGTTTTCGTAGGGGTCGCTCAGCTCGATCTCCTTGGCGACGGTGACACCGTCCTTGGTGACCGTCGGGGAACCGAACTTCTTGTCAATCACCACATTGCGGCCCTTCGGGCCCAGGGTGGCCTTCACGGCCTTTGCGAGCTGTTCCACACCCTTGAGCAGGCGCTGGCGCGCGCTTTCATCGAACACGAGTTGCTTGGCTGCCATAGTTCTTCTTCTTTCGAGTTACAGGTTGAGGTTTGAAAAGGTCCTGGGGACTTATTCGACGACGCCGATCAGGTCGTCCGAGCTGAAGATCTTGTATTCCTTGCCATCAATCTTGATTTCGGTGCCGCCGTACTTGGAGACCAGCACGCGGTCGCCGACCTTGACTTCGAAGGGGATCTTCTTGCCTTCGTCATCGGTCTTTCCGGTCCCGAGGGCCCGGACGAGACCCTCCGTGGGTTTCTCCTTGGCGGTATCGGGGATGATGATTCCGCCCTTTTTCACTTCCTTGTCTTCGACAAGCTCGACGAGCACGCGGTCGCCGAGGGGTTTCACGTTGAGTGCCATACTGTTGGTATCGCGATGTTATCTTATTGTGTTATCAGGTAATTAACTCCCGCCGCACCCGCGGACGGGAAAAGTGTGAGGACGCCGGCGTCCTGAACGGGCCTGGGAGCCCGGATCCGGGGGTGTCAGGACTTCTTTTCATCCACCACCTCCGCATCAATGATCGGGCCCTCGCCCTCCCTGGAGCCCGAGGCGGCGGCTTCCGGACCGCCTGCGGGACCGCCCGAGGCGTCGCCGCCGGCGGCACCCGCACCCGGCGGGTTGTCCTTGTACATCGCCGCCGTGGCGACCTGCAGGGACTCGTTGAGTTTGTCGAGCGCCACACGGATGGCGGCCGCGTCACTTCCCTTGAGGGCGTCGCGCACCGCCTGGGCCCCCTGGTCAACGCGAGCGCGTTCGGCCCCGAGCTTGTCGCCGCTGTCCTTGACCAGCTTCTCGGCGCGGTAGGCGGTGTTGTCGGCCTCGTTCCGAAGTTCGACCTCCTCTTTCCGCTGGCGGTCCTCGTCGGCGTGGGACTCCGCGTCACGCCGCAGGCGCTCGACCTCATCCTTCGACAGCCCCCCGGAGGCGGTGATGACGATCTTCTGCTGCTTGCCCGAGCCAAGATCCTTGGCGCTGACATTCAGGATGCCGTTGGCGTCAATGTCGAACGTCACCTCGATCTGGGGCACTCCGCGGGGCGCGGGGGGGATGTCGGAGAGCTGGAACCGGCCCAGGGACTTGTTGTCCTGTGCCATCGCGCGCTCACCCTGCAACACGTGGATTTCCACACCGGGCTGATTGTCGGTGGCGGTGGAAAAGATCTCCGACTTGCGGGTCGGGATCGTGGTGTTGCGGTCAATCAGTTTGGTGAAGACCCGCCCCATGGTTTCAATGCCCAGGGATAGCGGCGTGACATCGAGCAACAGCACGTCCTTGACGTCCCCCTTGAGCACCCCGCCCTGGATGGCGGCGCCCACGGCAACCACCTCGTCGGGGTTCACGCCCTGGTGGGGGGCCTTGTTCACCATGGAACGGGCCGTCTCCACGACCTTGGGCATCCGGGTCATCCCGCCGACCAGCACGAGCTCGTCAATCTGGTCGGCCGCAATTCCCGCGTCCTTCAGGCAGGCGCGGGTCGGGGTGATGGTCCGCTCGAACAACGATTCGCAAAGCTGCTCCATCCTGGCCCGTGTCAGCGACTTCTGGATGTGCTTGGGGCCGCTGGCGTCCGCGGTGATGAAGGGCAGGTTGATGTCATACTGCTGCGAGGAGCTCAGGGCGATTTTGGCCTTTTCCGCCTCTTCCTTGATGCGCTGGAGGGCGTCCGGCTGCTTGCGGAGATCCATCCCGGTATCCCGTTTGAACTCGTCCAGGATCCAGTCCATCAGCGCGTTGTCCCAGTCATCGCCGCCGAGGTGCGTGTCACCGTTGGTGGCCTTGACCTCGAAGACCCCGTCGCCGATTTCGAGCACGCTGATGTCGAAGGTGCCGCCGCCGAGGTCGTAGACGGCAATCTTCTCGTCCTTCTTCTTGTCGAGCCCGTAGGCCAGGGAGGCGGCGGTCGGCTCGTTGATGATCCGGAGGACCTCCAATCCGGCAATCCGCCCGGCATCCTTGGTGGCCTGGCGCTGCGCGTCGTTGAAGTAGGCGGGCACCGTGATGACCGCCTGGGTGATGGACTCCCCGAGACGGGTCTCCGCATCGGCCTTCAGCTTGGAAAGGATCATGGCGGAGACCTCCTGCGGACTGAACTGCCGGGGTTTGCCCTCCACCTCCACCTCCACCGCGACGTCTCCGTTCGCGGCACGCGCCACCTTGTACGGCACGCGCTTCAACTCCTCCTGCACCTCGTCGAACCGGCGCCCCATGAACCGCTTGATGGAGTACACCGTGTTGCGGGAGTTGGTGATCGCCTGGCGCTTGGCCGCGTCGCCCACCAGCCGTTCGCCATTCTTTGCGAACGCCACGACGGACGGCGTGGTCCGGCGCCCCTCGGAATTCTCGAGCACCAAGGGCTCGCCCCCTTCCATCACCGCCATGCAGGAATTCGTCGTTCCCAGATCGATCCCTAGAATTTTGCCCATAGTTTCTATCGGCCGCATCGCAAGCGGGGTGCCGATCGGGCGGCACGGGCGCTTTTCGACGGATTTTTCAGGAAATGCGGCCCTTCCTCGGCATGTCTGGCGCTCCGGGATCAGATCCGGATGTGTCACGCCACGCCGAAGATGTCACATTCGCAAGACGCCTTTGGCACTGGCGCCGCAGTGGGGGCGTCCCGGGAATCGAATCTGGGCGTGCAAAGAAGTCCGGCTTCGCCATCATGCGCCGGTCAACCGCAATTCTTTATTTTCCTACTTCAAACCATGAGTCAACGCATTGCAGTGGTGGGGGTCGGCCGCATGGGAGCCAATATGGCCCGTCGGCTGGCCGAGAGTGGATTCCAGGTCACCGCCGTTTACGACGCGCGGCCGGCGGCGGCGGCGGCAATTGCCAGTGAGCTCGGCTGCACCGCTGCGGCCAGCCTCGCGGAGGTGACCTCGCTGGCGGACGTCATCTTCACGGTGGTCACCGACGACAAGGCCATGGACCGGGTGTTTGCGACCCGGGGCGACAGTCTGCTCACCGGGGCGCGGGGGCGGACCTTCATCAACTGTGCGACGATCACGCCCGCGGTGCACGTCGAGGTCCGCAAGCGGGCCCGGAAGGCGAAGGCGGAAAGCCTGGAGGCCTGCATGGCGTCGAGCATCACCCAGGCCCGCAATGGGACGCTCTACCTGATGATCGGTGGCGACCGCGCGGTGTTTGAGCGGGTGGAACCTTTGCTGCGCACGCTGGCCGACGACGGAAAGCTGCTCCGCTACATCGGGCCGACCGGCACGGCGGCCCAGGTGAAGGCCCTGGTCAACATGGTGATGAACATCAACACGGCCGGCCTGGCGGAAGGGCTCGGCCTTGGGGCGGCCCTCGGTCTGGACCTGAAGGTGCTGATGGAGGTGTTTTCCCAGACCGGGGCCAACAGCCGGGTCCTGGCCACCGACGGCGAGGACATGGTCAACCGCGACCATTCCTGCTTTTTCAGCGCCGCCCATGCGGCCAAGGACAGTGGCATCGCCCTTCGTCTGGCCAAAGGGGCGGGATTGAAGACCCCGCTTGCCGCAGCCGCTCATTCGCAGTTCCGCCGCATGGTCGCCGCGGGTCTCGGGGAACTCGACAAGTCCGGGATTGCGGAACTGACGTTCAAGGGGCGCGGTCCCCGCACCCGCAAGGCACCGCCGCGCAAGCGCCCTGCCCGGCCGCGCCGCTAGTCCGGCCGGCGACGTGGCGTGATGCAACCGTCGCCCTCCCGGGGGGGGGAAGGCCGGGTGCCGTCCTCTGGAAAGGGTGTCCGATGCCGTCCTGGGCTTGACGGTCCGCTGCGGGTGCCCAGGCAAGCCCCTCAACGGGACGGACGGCGCCCGGTTCCGGGAATTCCACGCTCGCCTGACCTGCGGCCGCCGGGTTTTCATCGTCCGTCATGTCCAATGCGGTGGATTCAACGGGCGGAACGCGCCGGTCCTTCGTCAAGGAAGCCCTCGCGCTGGTGATCGGAGGCCTGGCGACCCTGGTGCCGGTCGCCGCGGGATTATGGGTCTGGCTCGACCCGCTGCGCCGGCGCGGCGATGCCCGGGGTGCCGGATTCCGGCGGATCGCGTCCCTGACAGCGCTGCCGGCCGACGGGACACCGCGGAGGTTCACCGTGCTGGCCGACCGTGTGGATGCCTGGACCCGGATGCCGGCCGTTCCGGTCGGTGCTGTTTATCTCCGACGGACGGGCGAACGGGAGGTGGAGGCGCTCCAGACGGTTTGCCCCCATGCCGGATGCTTCGTGGATTACCGGCCGGAGGCCCGGGATTTCCTGTGTCCCTGTCACAACAGCACGTTCGCCATTGACGGGGCGATCAACGACCCCAGAAGCCCGAGTCCGCGGCCGATGGACACCCTCCCCGTCGAGATCCGCGGGGAGGAGGTGTGGGTCCGTTACGAGAATTTCCAGGCCGGCCAGAGCGAGAAGCGGGTGTTGGCATGAAGCCACTTCTGGACTGGGTGGATTCGCGGACCGGGCTGCGGCGTCTGGTCCATGAGGTGCTGTTCGAGAACATCCCGGGAGGTGCGCGGTGGCGGTATGTCTGGGGCAGTGCCCTCACGTTCTGCCTGCTCATTCAGTTCATCACCGGCGCCTTCCTCTGGTCGGCCTACAGCCCGGGGTCCCTGACCGCCTGGGAATCCGTCTATTACATCCAGCATGAAATGACGGGTGGATGGTTCCTGCGGGGGCTTCACCACTTCACCGCGCAGATCATGGTGGTGCTCCTGGTGCTGCACCTGATGCAAGTGGTGATTGACGGGGCGTATCATGCGCCGCGCGAGGTGAATTTCTGGTTCGGACTCGGGCTTCTCCTGCTCACTCTGGCTCTGGCGCTTACGGGATACCTGCTGCCCTGGGACCAGAAGGGCTATTGGGCGACGAAGGTGGCGACCAACATTGCCGCGGTGACGCCGTTGTTCGGGGACCAGATTCAGCGCCTGATCGTCGGCGGGGCCGACTACGGGAACCTGACGCTCACCCGCTTTTTTGCGCTCCATGCCGGATTCCTTCCGGCGGGAGTCGTCCTCCTGATCGTCGGCCATATCGCCCTGTTCCGCCGGCACGGCGTGACGGCACGGCGCCCGCTGCGGCGTCCGGACGCTCCCTTCTGGCCCGACCAGGTATTGATGGATGCCGTCGCCGCGCTGGCCGTGCTGGCGACTGTTGTGTTCCTGACCCTGGCCTTCCACGGGGCCGAGCTTTCGGCGCCGGCGGATCCCAGCGAGCCGTTTCCCGCGGCGCGGCCGGAGTGGTACTTTCTCTTCCTCTTCGAGTTCCTGAAGTACTTCCCGGGCCACACCGAGGTCTGGGGTGCCATTGTCATCCCGACCCTCGCGTTGCTGATCCTGGCCGCGATGCCCCTGATCGGCCGATGGCGGCTGGGTCACCGGTTCAATCTCGCCTTTCTGGCATCCATCGGAATTGGGGCACTGTTGCTGACCCTCCAGGCCCGCCGGCAGGATCTCGCCGATCCCACCTTTCTTGCCGCCCGGGAACAGGCTTCACGGGATGCGCGTCGCGTCGTCGAGCTCGCCCAGGCCGCCGGAGGCATTCCACCGACGGGCGCCGTGACGCTGCTTCGCGAGGATCCCCTCACACAGGGTCCGCGACTTTTCGCCCAAAATTGCGCCAGTTGTCATCGCTTCGGCGGCCACGACGGGCTGGGAAACGCGGTCGCCGATGCGCCAAGTGCCCCGGACCTCAAGGGCTTCGGATCCCGCACGTGGCTTTCGGGATTGCTGGACCCCGACCGTGTGGACGGACCCGACTACTATGGCGGCACGAAGTTTCGCGAGGGGAAGATGGTCCGGTTTGTGAAGCAGAAGGTGGCCCGGTACGACGCGGAACAGCGGGCCGGCCTGGTCCAGGTGATTGCCGCGGTCAGCGCCGAGGCCGGGCTGCCGCTTCAGGCGTCTGATGATCTTCGGGACGCCGGGTTGATTGAGGAAGGGCGCCGGTTGGTCCGTTCCGAGTTCGGTTGCACCGACTGCCACGCCTTCCGCGAACCCGATGAGGATGCCACCGCCCCGGACCTGACCGGATGGGGCTCCCGGGAGTGGATCATCGGCATCATCGCTGACCCGGGCCACGAGCGATTTTACGGGCGGCGCAACGACCGGATGCCCGCGTTCTTGTCCACCGGCCAACTGGACGAGAGGTCCATCGGGTTGCTCGCCGACTGGCTGCGCGAGGACTGGTACCGGCCCGGTTCGCCCGTCACCACCTCCGGAGCGGTCCGCAACTGAACGCCCCCCCCGGCCCCCCGCCCCCGGACCACTCCATGTCCACTCGTCATCCGGCAATCCCCCGCAAACCGAGACGCCGGTACTTCAACCGGGACCTCAGCTGGCTGGAATTCAATCAACGAGTCCTCGACGAGGCCCTGGCGCCGGACACCCCGCTGCTCGAGCGGGTGAAGTTTTTCTGCATCTTCAACTCGAATCTCGACGAGTTTTTCGAGGTGCGGGTTGCCGGACTGATGGAAGCCCGTCAGGCGGGGGTTCGGGAGCGGACTCCAGACGGGCTGGATGCCTCCGAAACGCTGACGGCCATTCGACGCCGGGTGCTGGGTCTGGTGGGCGATGCGTACCGTTGCTGGCGCAAAGAACTGGTGCCGGCGCTCGAACGGCACGGCATCGGTTTCCTGGATCCGGACGCCCTCGCCGCGGACGCCGCCGCCTGGCTCGCCGATTACTACCGCGAGAAGGTGTCACCGGTGCTGACCCCGCTGGCGTTGGATCCCGCGCATCCCTTTCCGCAACTGCTCAACAAATCGCTGAATCTCATCGTCCGGCTGCATGGGCCGCACCGGGGGCAGCTCCGGCAGTCCCTCGCCGTGGTGCAGGTGCCCCGCGGGCTCCCGCGGCTGGTGCAGGTGCCGGCGCAACCGGGCCGCCAGTGCTACATCTTCCTCCACCAGCTGATCAGCAGGTTCCTCGGGGACCTGTTTCCCGGGATGACGCTGGAGGGATGCTGGACCTTCCGGGTGACGCGCAACAGCGAGCTCTACATTGACGAGGAGGAAGTGCCGAACCTGCTCCGGGCGGTGGAGCATGAACTCGACAAAAGGAAGCGCGGCGCTGCGGTACGGCTGGAGGTCTCGGCGGACTGTCCCGCCGATGTCACCGCCGACCTCCTGGCCCATGTGGGCCTGACGCCCGAGGAACTTTACGTCGTGGACGGCCCGGTCAATCCCACGCGGCTGATGGCCATCGTCGAGGACGCCCATGCACCCGAGTTGCGGGACCCCCCGTTTCACGCGCCGGTAGCCGCGGCGTTGCGCGGGAAGCAGGACCTCTTTGCCGCAATCCAGGAACGGGACATCCTTTTCCACCATCCCTACGACAGCTTTGGGTCGGTGGTGACGTTTCTCGAGCAGGCCGCCGAGGACCCGAAGGTGCTGGCGATCAAGCAGACCTTGTATCGAACCGGTGGCGATCCCCGGATCGTCGGGGCCCTCATGAATGCGGTGAAGAACGGCAAGCAGGTCACCGCGGTCGTGGAGCTCAAGGCCCGCTTTGATGAGGCCAACAACATCCGTTGGTCCCGGGCTTTGGAAGAGGCCGGGGTGCATGTGATCTACGGCGTTGTCGGATACAAGATCCACTGCAAGGTCGCCCTCGTCGTCCGGGCCGATGACGATGGCATCCGCCGCTACGTCCACCTCGGCACGGGGAACTACAATCCCGCCACCGCCAGGCTTTACACCGACATCGGACTGCTGACCTGCCGTCCGGAGTTCGGGGAGGACGCAACCGACCTCTTCAACCTGATCACCGGGATCTGCCGTCCACAGCCGTCACGCCGGCTGTTGCTGGCGCCGTTCGACATGCTCGACCGCATCCTGGCCCTGATCCACCGCGAGGCGGCGCACGCCCGGGCGGGCCTTCCGGCGCGGATTGTGGCCAAAATGAACGCCCTGGTGGAAACACCGGTGATTGACGCCCTGTATGAAGCCTCGGCTGCCGGTGTGGAGATTGACCTCATCATCCGGGGCATCTGCTGTCTGCGACCGGGCGTGCGCGGCCTGAGCGAGCGGATCCGTGTCCGGAGCATCGTGGACCGGTTCCTCGAGCATGCGCGGATCTGGTCGTTCGACAACGCGCACCAGCCCGAGGTCTATGTGGGGAGCGCCGACTGGATGCCCCGCAACCTGCACCGGCGCATCGAGGCGGTGTTCCCGATCGAGGATGGTCGCCTGCGCGAGCGACTCACCGGCGACATCCTGGCCACCGAGTTGGCCGACAACACCAAGGCGCGACATCTGATGCCCAACGGCACCTATCAGATTCCGGCCCGCCAGGCGTCCGCCCCCCTCCGCCGGGCCCAGGTGGAGTTCATCGAAAAGGTCCTGGAGCTTCGGCGCCAGGAGGTCTCCCGCCGGCGGGTCCGCGACGGCAAGCTGGTGCCGAGAACGAGCCCGGACACCTGAGCCGGGCCCCGCCGGGGTCCCAGGCTACCCCCACCGCGGAGATGCCGTCTCCGGCTATCCTGCGAGGGCCGCCAGGAGCGATCGCAACTCCTCGTCCACCATCGAAGGGTCCGCGAGGGTCCCCGCGAGCTCCTCACGCAGCAGATCCCGGTAGCGCCGGCGGAGGCGGTGAACCGCCACACGCATCGTGCCCTCCTCCATGCCCAGCGCCCGGGCCGCGTCGGCATAAGTCCGGCTCTCCGCGCCCAACGTCAGAAACCCCTTTGTGTGCTCGAAGAGGCGTCCGTTGCCGGCGGCGGCGCACTCGACGGAGAGACGCGCGATCACCTGTCCGAGCACGGCCAAGGCCCATTCGCGATCAAAGAGGTGGTCCGGTCCGGCAGGGTCGGCGGGCTCCAGATGGTAACGGCCGTCGGCGTCCTCCCAGTCCAGGGACAGGTGCACAGCGCCGCCGCCACGCTTCTGGCGTTGGGATCGGTCCCATTGATTGGCGAGAAAATGCTTCAGCGCCGCGAGCAGGAAGGCCCGGAACCGCCCGTGCGCTGCGGCAAGGCCCTCCAGCGGGTTCGTTTCCAGGAGGCGCGCAAAGAACGCCTGGGTCAGGTCCTCGGCATCTTCCCGGGACCGACCCTGCCGCCGGACGTACGCGTAGAGCGGATACCAATATTGCCGGCACAGTTCCGCGAGGGCGCGCGCGGAATCGGGCGACGAGCGACGCCCGGCGGACAACACCACCGACCAGCGGGTGGTGACAAACACCGTGTTTTCCGGTGAGGCGGATCCGGCACCCGAGCTCATGGCGATCTCGAGACTTTTGGCAGGGTGGCCGGAGTCGGGTTCCAGTGTCCGGTTTCGACGCGCTTGAACTGGAGGGTTATCTCCGATCGCCCCTCCTCGATCTGCCGGAACCGCAGGATCCCGGATCCTCCCTCACGCGTGCGGTACACGAAGGTCCGGAAGCCGTGACCTCCCGACACCGGGGAGAGCGTTCGGGGTCGGAAGGTGCCGCGGGCATGCCGGTCGGCGACGTCCTGCGGTGCGAGGGTGTCCCATTCGGAATCCGGCACCGCGGCGAAGGTCATATCCAGGACCTGCAACTCCCCCACGCCCGCCGCGGCGTCAAAGCCGTTCTCCTGGGCCCAAAGAATGTTCTCTCCGATGCCGGCGAAGGGGTTGTCACCCGGCTTTGAGGGGGGGAACGTTCCGGTTCGGCCGGTTTCGAAATCAATCAGTTCATCAAAGGTGCGTTCGATGGTCTCGGAAAACGACAGCGGTTCCGGCGCGGGCAGGGGTGAAGACGGCACCAGCGCCAGATCACGAAACACGAACCATGTCACCGGCCGCACCTGCACCTCGAATGCCTTCACCGTCGTCAGCGGCACGTCGGCGAATGAGAAGGTCCACACTTCGGACGATTCCGAGGGCGTCCCATTCCCGCTGGTGAAATCGTGGGCCACACCGTTGGTCGTCACGGCCACCACCCGGGTGCGCCAGTTGGGATTGCGCGTGCCGAGGATCAGGGTGACCTGCGCCGATCCGGAATGATCCGACGCCCGGTGCACGAACGACTGCCAGGTGGGATCGCCCGGATGCCGGATCTGGGTGGAATTCTGATCCTGCGCGTCGTACGTCGCCACAACCCTCCACGGATCCAGGTCAAAGCCGACCCGGAGGGACATCCGCTTCAGTCCGGGCGGCAGCGCGGCCCGGACCGGCCACGCACCCGGCAGCGGATGGCCGCCGTCGAACACCTCGCCGCCACCGGTCCAGCTGACGCCGGGGCCAAAGTCCAGATGCGGGCCTGAGGCGCCGTCGGGCAGGTCCTGAAACCGGACCACGAAATCCTTCAGCGTCACGGGCGCGTCGTGCGTGATCGTGCCGATCGCGCCCGGACGGAGGGCGGCGTTCGTCAGCGGACGCCCGTCCGGTGTCCACCAGGCATTGGGTGCTGCGCCTGCGTCGGAGATGGCGACCACCTCCACGATGCCGCCACCGGGGATGCGGGCTGTTGGACGCCCCGTCGCCGGATCCCTTTCGGCCCGGATTTCGGTGGCCGCCCGCGAGAGGCCTCCGCGCAAACGAGCATCAAGAACGGTGGTCTTCAGAAAAAAGCTGCCGGTCACCAGCCCGACGAGGCCGATGAGGCCGGCAAGGATCAGGTGGTGCCGGCGTTGGGTCCATCGCGGGAAATGTCCCCCGCGTGCCCCGGAGGTCGTCGCCGATGGGGTTGCCTCCGGGGTGGCTTCGGTTGGCGTCTCCTGGATGGAGGAAAGGCGGGTTTTCACCTCGCCAGCCTGTTGATAGCGGCGCTGCGGATCGTTCTCCAGCGCGCGCAGCACAACCTCGTCGAGCCGCACATCCACGGCGACCTTCCGCGACGGCGGCGGAAATCGCCCGATGGGCAGGTCGCCCGTGAGCATCTCGTAGAAGACCACCCCCAGCGAATAGATGTCGGCGCGGTGATCCACGGTCAGCGGACGCTCGATCTGTTCGGGAGCCATGTAGTGTGGCGTCCCCATCACCTGGCCATCCGCCGTCAATCGCAGCGCGTCGGGGTCCACCCCCAGGATTTTCGCCAGGCCGAAGTCCGCGATTTTCACCCGCCCCCTGCGGTCCACCAGCACGTTCTCGGGCTTGATGTCGCGGTGGACCACGCCTTCATCGTGGGCGTACTGGAGCGCATCGCAGATCTGGGGGATGATCTGAAGGGCCTCGCGGGGCGGCAGCCGGCCGGCCTGCTCGAGCCGGCGGAGGTTCGTGCCGTCCACGAACTCCATGATGAAGAAGTACAACCCTCCCGCCTGCCCAAATTCATGGACGGCAACAATGTTCGGATGGCTGAGCCGCGCCAGCGCACGGGCCTCGCGATTGAACCGTTCGGAGAGGTTGGCGCCGTCGGTGCCGCCCTTGGGCAGGAGCTTCAGGGCCACCAGGCGGTCCAGAGCCGGCTGGCGGGCCTTGTAGACGGCACCCATGCCGCCCGCCCCGAGCAGTCCGATGATCTCGAGTGCCGGAAACAGGGCCGCCACCGCCTCCACGGATGGCGGCTCAAACCGCGGCCCCGGTCCTCCGGAGAGCGTTTGCGCCCCGCCAGCGAGCAGGCAGCGTGGGCATAATCCCGCGGGTGAGCCCGCAGGCACGGGTTGCTTGCAGCTGGGGCAGACGGGTCCGGGAGGCTTCACGGAGTCGCTTGGTGGAATGTGGCCGTTCACTTCAATGGCCTCCAGAAGCGTTTTCGGCCGGTCGTTACATCAAAATCGCTTTGCAAACCGGAAGATCATCCGGGCAGACGAGGGAAGTCGCGGACATGGATGTCTTCACGGCCTATTTGGAACCGTGTGCAGGGGACGCCCAAGTCCGACGTACCCGACCGCCGCGTCCATCGGGGTCACAAGGAACCGGAATCCCAGAGTTTCCCCGGACATCCGGTCGGTGGTGAGCCACGGGCCGCCGGGCGCCACAGCCTGCAGAGGCACCCCTCCCGTCCATGCCGCGGGCCAGACCGTCATGAGACCCTCACGGTGGATCAGGTATCGGAGGGTCGGAGTCGCCGCCTCGGGGATTTCTGTTCCCGGCAGGGGGCCGGCCGGATGATGGATGCGCACCGCTTCCAGCGGTGGCGGGTTTGCCGCGTCCAGTGCCTCCAGCTCCAGGACGTGCGGTCCGTCGGTCAGGTCGTGCACCAGGTTGACCCAGGTCTCCAACGGCAACGCCCGCAACGGCGGAGGTTCGTAGACGTCAACGCCAAGCATCCGGGCCGTCCAGGAGATCCGGGCACCCACCTGATTCGCCGGGGGCAGCACTATGAAGTTCCAATCACTGGGTTCGATCACAACCCGCCCGGAGTCTGAAACGAAGCGTTCTGTCGAGGTGCCCTCACCGTCCGCGCCCGTCACGCTTCCTTCGACCCGGAACCGGAATCGGCGGCGGTCCACGGGGTCCGCTTCCGTCACCGTCAGACTCCACTCTTCAGCGACCAGGGGTCCCAAGGAGGCGACCCGAAGCAGGGCTGGACGGGTGTCGGTTTCGCCAATCCAGGTCGAGGTGCGGGAGTGCCCCGTGCCCGACGGCCATTGCGACGGTGGCCGGCCGTCCACCAGCACGCGGCACGGGCCGCCGTCGCCGCCGGCTGCCAGCAGGTCCACGCGGTTGCCGGTAAACGGCAGCCGCAGGCGCCCCTGAATCCAGTCAAGGCCCCCGGTTCCGACCGGATGGGTTCGGACTCTGCCGTTGTTGAATGGATCGAGCGGCGGTTGCATCGGACGCGCCTCCAGGTAGGGCAGTACGATCGCCTTCAGCAGATCACTGCCCCTGAGATTCAGGTGGATGTGGTCCGACAGCAGATCCTGCGGCATCAACCCCTGGTCCCGGAGGTAACGCTTCCATGCGGACCGATTGTCGGGGTTGCAGAACCCCAGGTCCCGGGACAGGGCGGGGATCCGGACGTAGTTGACCCACGCCGGGCCGTGCAAGGAGGGAAACGTTTCGAAGTCAATCGCTGCGGAATTCATGGGTTCATCGAGTTCCCAGGGTGCCACCGGGTGGTTGCCCAGGAGGAGGACGTCCGCAGTGGTCCGTGTTCGAAACGCGCGAAGCAGCTGCTCCCAGCTCTGGCCGGGCAGGTAGGGGCCGTAGCAGTGAAAGAGGATCAAGTCCGGGAGCAGCGGATAAACATCCGCCTCGGCCGTCCGGATCAGGGAGTCGGCATTGAATGAGCTGATGGCCTGGAGATGCACTTGCACCTCGGCGTGCGGAAATCGCCGGGGAAGCTCCCGCATCAGCTCCCACGCCCACTCTTGGCGGGAGATGGACTGCCCGTAAATCACCACGCGCACCGTGGGCCGCCGGCCGGAGGGGGCCGGGGAAAACAGCGTGAGCGTCCGCTGCATTGCCAGGGTCTCGGAGATGTTTACGAGGCCGACGGGCGGCGCCTCCGCGGCGATCGGGAGGGCCAGCAACCCTCCGGCCACGACACTCAGCCACCTGAACCCCTTCCACTCCGACCCAGCGCGCAACACCGCCAGCAAGCCTATCCGGCTGAAGCCCGGCGGCAAGACACCGGAATCCGGTGTGGTGGCCGTCCGAGGGGTGGAATCCGACCGTGGCCGTGACGGGCCCGCCGTCACGCCTGGGGATAGATCCAGGGGGCCCGATAGGGTCGGCTCATCAGGGCCGCGGCCTCCGGATCACCGATGATTTGTTCCCTCGATCCGTCCCACTGGAGCGCTCTCCCGGTCCGCAGGGAAATCATGCCCAGCATCGGCAGCACTGAGGACCGGTGGGCCGACTCGATGCCCGACACCGGTTCCCTGCCGTGCTCGATCGCCTCAAGGAAATCCGTCCACAACAGGGCCAGGTTGTGGCCGTCAGGTTCCTGCAGTTGCGGGTCCTCGTGGTGCGACGTGCCGGAATCCCCCGACGGATAAAACGTCCAGCCATCGCGCCAACCGATGTGCAGGGTTCCGCGGGAGCCGTAGAAGTACGCGCCGATCGGATGCCGCTCGGCGCCATTTTGCGCAAACTTCCGGTGTTCCCACACGCAGGTGAACGTCTCGAATTCGTAGACCGCCACCTGGTGGTCCGGTGCATCGGTGGTCTGTTCCCGCTCCGTGAGGACCGGTGGTCCCGCCACCGGCCGTCCGCCGGTCGAGAAAATCCGCTTTGGGTATTCCCCGCCGTTCCACCACAGGACCTGGTCCAGCCAGTGGACCCCCCAATCACCCAGCTGGCCGTTGGCATAGTCGAGAAAGTTGCGCCAGCCCCCCGGGTGAATCCGGGAGTTGAACGGCCGGGATGGGGCGGGGCCGCACCACAGGTCCCAGTCCATCCCCTCGGGCGGCGGTCCGTTGATCGAGGGCTTCTCCGGCCCCCCGCCGCCGTGCGCGAACAGGCGGACCATCCCCACGGTGCCCACCGCGCCCGACTTCAGGAACTTCATCGCGCTCACGTGGTGCGGCCCGATGCGGCGGTGCAGCCCCACCTGGACCTTGCGGCCGCTGTCCCGGGCCGCGTGCCACATCGCGCGACTTTCGTTCACGGTGTGACCCGTCGGCTTCTCCACGAAGACGTGGGCCCCGGCGCGAAGCGCGGCGATCGCCTGCAGGGCGTGCCAGTGATCCGGGGTCGCAATCAACACCACGTCGGGGGCGGCCTTCGCCAGGAGGTCCCGGTAGTCGGCAAACGTCCTCGGGGAATCTCCGTTCAGGTCGTTCACCTGCTCCGCGGTGACTTCGCGGGCCTGTTCATCCACGTCACACAGGCCGACGACGGTCACCCGGCGGCTTGCCATCGCCTCCTTCAGGATGTTGCGTCCCCACCAGCCACAGCCGATCAGCGCGATGCGGTAGGTGCGGTCGGCAGGTTGGGGCCGCACCCACGGGGCCGCCGCGAACGCAACACCGGCCAGCCCGGCACCGCGCAGGAAGGTTCTTCGCCTCAGGGGAAGAGATTGCATGGGTCGAGGGACGTTTTCGCGCCGGCGCGGATTCAGCGGGCCTGAAGGTCGAGGCAA
Source organism: Verrucomicrobiia bacterium (assembly GCA_019634635.1). Classification (NCBI taxonomy): domain Bacteria; kingdom Pseudomonadati; phylum Verrucomicrobiota; class Verrucomicrobiia; species Verrucomicrobiia bacterium. Next base: position 23,551 of record JAHCBB010000012.1, on the reverse strand, counting down.
ACCACGTCCCCGCGGGAGTTTCGGCAGTACACGCGGCCGTTCGCCAGCACGGGCGCCGTCCACGTCTTGCCGCCGAGCACCTGGGATCGGGACACGGGTTCAAAGCCGTCGGGTGTCGCCGGCGCGACCATCAGCTCCCCGGTGCCCCCCAATGCCAGGATCCTCCCCCCGGCGATGATCAGGCCACCCGATCCGAACCCTCCCTGGGACCACAATTCCGCTCCGGTCGCCGCCTCCACGCACTTCAGTGCCGCCTTCTCCGTGGTGTCCCCGTCCACGCCGTAGAGATGCCCACCCAACAGCACCGCGGCATTCATCTGGGTCCGGAGCACTTTGCTTTTCCAGACCTGCACGGGCTCCCCCGGCCCAAGCCGGTACAGCGCGGCCCCCTTGCCGTAACCCGAGGACAGAAACAGGTGGTCGCCATCCACGATTGGGTCTGCGGCGTTCACCCCGTACTCCGTAAGCCATCGCAGGCTCCATGTCGGCGAGCCATCCCGGAGCCGAACTGCCAGATAGGATTGTCCCGTCGAGAACAGGCCGAGAGTCTCGGAACCGCGCCCGACCGGAAGGGGCGTCGAATATCCCGCGCTGCGCGTTCCCGATCGCCAGGCGACCGCCCCAGTCTCACGCTCCAGCGCCAGCCCGCCATCACCGACGTTCAGGTACACCCGTTCGCCCAGCACGAGCGGGGCGCCGCCAAATCCCCAGTCGGGAATCCGCGCCCCGGTTTCCGTGACAACTTGCAGCGTCCAGAGCACCGTTCCAGTCGCGGCGTCCAGACAGAAGACATCCCCCCACCGGCTCAAGGTGAAAAGGCGGCCCGCGTCCAGCGTCGGGGTGCCGGTGGTACCGCCGTCAAAGAACTTGTCTCCAAGCGCCGCCGGATAGGCATGTCGCCAGAGTTCCCGACCGGTTGCCGCATCCAGGCAGAAGATGGTGTCCTGTTCCTCTGCATGGCCCATCGTGTACGCACGTCCCTCGCCCACGACGAACGAAGAAAACCCGAGCCCGACGCGGGCCTTCCAGGCCACGCGGGGGCCGTCGTCCGGCCAGCGGTCGCTCCAGCCGGATTCTGCGGAAATCCCGTTGCGTGTGGGGCCCCGCCAGTGCGTCCAGTCGTCCGCCCGAAGGGGCATCACTGCGAGAAGGGCCAGGCCGGCCACCCGGGCCGATTGCTTCCAAACGGTCATGACCCAACGAACGCCGGAGGGAGCGGCAAAGTCAACCCGGGGTGCCCTCACGGCCTTCGAAGCGGGAATGGATCAACGACGCCTGCGCGCGCCGCATCGAGGCGGCGGTCCTGGCCTTCGATGCGAACCTTACCAACATCCCGAATCTTGTGGTGCGGTCCTCCCTGCACGCGTTGCACGGACCCTGGGGCCGTTCCGCGGCGCGGTCTTCGACCGCTCACTGGCACCCCAGGATCCATCCCTCCACGCGGGCTGTTTCACGCTCCTGGGCCGTCAGGCGCGGTGCAAACGCCGCCGTGAGTGTGCCGTCGGCCGCGGACTGCTGCATCCAACGGGCCACCGACCACGCGTCGTGTTCGTGCGCGTTACGCCCGGCGCCCGCGGCTTCCTGGTTGCAAAGTGCCGGATAGACCTCGGCGATCACCGAACACCCCGGACGTGGGATCCACCCGTCGAACGGCCAGAAGAAGCACCGCCCACCGAGCTCGCGTCGCAGGTGCCGCAGCCAGGGGAGGCCCGCGTGGGTGGATTTTGCGACGCTCCCGGGCACATCGAAGTGAAACACCGATTTGGCTCGGGAGCGCACCTCCGATAGCCGCCGCCAACGCGCATCGCCCCGCCGTTCGAGACCCGACCCCGCCCGACCCCGACGCACCGCCTCGACCGTGACGTCCGCTTCATCCGTCGGCCAGTGCGCCTGAAAATCGTCAAGGAACCGCGACCAGTCCGCCGCCAGGCCGTGGGTCTCGAAGTACCGGACCGGGAACGAGAACCCATGATCCACGCCGACCAGCATCGGGCCCCTGCTGCGCAATGTCTCCACCAACCACGCAGCCACATCGCGTCGCGTCCAATACCGCGCGATCCCCCCGGGCGGCAGCATCCGCCCGGGAGCCGCGTCCCCCGTCGCCACGTACAGGCTCAGCCCTGGCAGCGGACTGAGCGCCGTGCCGGCACCGGAATAGTCGAGCCCGATGTAGGTGTGAAAGGGTCCCATGGCCTTCCGATTGGAGCCCGATTCATTCCCCGGATTTCAGCAGACACAAGTGCCGTCCCGCCCGCGACCCGGCCCGTGGCACGCTGAAGCGGCGAGGTCGCGATCCGCAGCGACGCGTTTCAGGGTCCACCCGTTGGCCCCGAGGCCCTGCGAGGGCGGCCCGGGATCAGCGGTCGCCGAATACGCGGCGCCTGAGGAGGATCAGATCCACCGGGATCAGCACCAGGAGCATCGCCGCGCACAGTCCCGCGGCGGCGGCGAGATGCCCGGTGGGCTTTCCCCGGAGCAGCAGCCACCGGAGCCCCTCGGCCAGATGATGCAGCGGGTTGACCTGCACCAGGGCTTGCAGCCAGGCCACGTCGGGAAGCGGAAAGTAGGTGCTGCTGGCAAATCCCAGCGGGAGGATGACCAGAAAGAAGGGCAGCCCCATGTGGTCAATGCTGGGCAGCATCGCGGTGAACAGCAGGCCGATTGAGGCGAATGCCAGAGCGGCCAGGAAGAGCAGGGGGATGACCAGCGGCAGCCAGGACCAGTGGAGCTGCAGGACGCCGGCAATCCCGAATCCGCCCAGGACAAGGCACACCACCACTGCGTACGCCGTGGCCAGTGTCGCCGCCCACAGCGCCTCACCCCACACCACGTGCTCGAGCCGCACCTGGGTGGTCAGTTGCCCCTCCCACGACCGCTGGTAGCGCATGCGCATGAAGGCCGAGAACAACGACTGGAAAAACGAGGTCATGAACGCCGTGTAGGCCAGCATCCCCGGGGCGAGGTAGGCCAGGTAGTCCAAGGGTGCCCCGGCCCATTGCAAATTCCCCACCTGACGTCCAAGCCCGACACCGAAGGCCAGCAGCAGCACCAGGGGTTCTGCCACAGGCGGCAGGGCGGCGGTGTGCCAGTTCCTGAGGTGGACCCGCACATGCCGCGCCAGGATCGCGCGACTCTGCCAGTCCAGAGCCGGACCAAGGACGCTGCGGATCATGGGGAATCCTCCTCCCGGGCAAGGGCAAGAAACAGGTCGTCAAGGGTCGGTGGACGCACCTCGTACCGCAGCTCGGAGAATGCAGCCACAAAAGTCGCCAGTTCCGGGGCACTGAGGGCAAAATGCCAGTCCGCAAGAACTGTGGATGCCATCGAGCCCCGTTCGGTCAACCACGCCAGCACCCGGTCGGCGCCGGGGGCCGCAGCGGCCATCACCACCACGTGCTCCCCCACCACATCGCCGAGCAGTTCGCGGGTGGTTCCCTGGGCGCGGACGCGCCCGCCCTGGAGCAGGACAAGCCGGTCGGACAGCCGTTCCACTTCGTCCATGTAATGGGTGGTCAACACCACGGCCATGCCCTCCGCGCGGAGTGCGGCCACCAGTTCCCAGACGCCAACCCGCGCTTGTGGATCGAGTCCGGTCGTCGGCTCGTCGAGGAACACCACCCGCGGCCGGTGAACGACCGCCCGGGCGATCATCAGCCGGCGCTTGTAGCCACCGGAGAGCGTCTCGGGCTTGTGATCGGCAAACTCCTGGAGTCCGAAACGGTTAAGCAATTCCTCAACGCGACGCGGCACGTCGGGGATGCGCGGACGATAGTATCTGCAGGTCTGAACCAGGTTGCCGCGGACGGTGAAATCGCCATCGAAGGTGTCGTCCTGGGTGCAGACGCCCAGGGCGCGCCGGGCCCGGTCGCCGTCGGTCGCGAGGTCATGCCCCGCAATGACGATCGTTCCGGCATCGGGGCGCAGGAAGCCGTGACACATGCGCAACGTGGTGGTTTTGCCCGCCCCATTGGGGCCCAGCAATCCCACGACTTCGCCCCCGCGGCATTCAAGGTCCACGCCGTCCACGACCCGTCGTCCCCCGAGCGCCTTGACGAGACCGCGCGCCTCGATGAGCGGTGATGGCGGGGGGGGATTCACCGTGGCGATCAGAGCGGTTTCGCGGCCCGGGACTGTCCCAGCGGGCGGGTGGGCATAACGCCCTCCCGCGGAGAGCGCAATGCGAATCCCCCACCCGTGCGCATGCTTCCGACCCGGTCGGACCTGGCGACGGGTGTGGCGGACTTCCCCGCAGGGGCGCGGCAGTGTGGCCGTGGACGCCTTGGACGAATCGTGGTTGTCAAAGGGTGGATGGGAGTGTAGCCGGGAGGCATGCGAATGAATCTGCGGTGGATCGCCGTTCTCTTGATCGGTTGGGCCGGCGCTCGGGCCGACATCTTGGAACTACAGGACGGTTCAGTGCTCAACGGCACGTTTCTGGGGTCAACCGCAGAGGTCATGCGGTTCCGGGTTGGCAGCCTGGACTTGGAGTTTCCGACCGGGGATGTGCTGGCCCTGACTATGGCCGGCACTCCCACTCCGGCGCCGACGGCACCGCCGCCCGTCACTTCGCCGGTACCGCCAGCCGCCCCGTCCGTTCCCGGGACCATCACCATCCCCGCAGGCACCTCGCTGCTGATCCGGATGTCCGATACCGTTTCGACCCGCAATTCTGCCGGCCGCCGTTTTGGGGCGCGGCTGGACAGCGATCTCCGGGTGGACGGCGTACTCGTCGCGCCCGCGGGTTCGCAGTTGTACGGCCGGGTGGAGGAGTCGCGCCAGGCCGGCCGGCTGACCGGGTCCTCCCACCTGGAGATTGGCTTGAACGAGATCAAGATCCGGGGCAAGCGCCACTCGATCGTCACCACCGATTACCGGGTCCGCGCCGGGAGTTCGACGGCCAACACCGCGATCAACACCGGCGTCGGCGCCGGCATCGGTGCCGCATTTGGGGGCGGCCGTGGCGCCGGCCGTGGTGCCGCGGTGGGCGGGGGTGCGAGTGCGCTTTCCTCGGCCGAAGTCGCCACAATTTCCTCCGGACAGTTGATTGAGTTTCGCCTCCTTGAGCCGCTGACCGTTCCCCGGTAGGCCGGCCGCGGCGGTGGGCGCGCCGCCACGCTTGAACCGCCGACCGAACGCGGACGGTGCTGCCTGGAGGCATCGTCGAGGTTGTGATGAATCACGCCACATGCTCGCGTGCCCGCCAGGCGATGTGGCTCCTGCCGGCAGTCGCGTTGGCGGGCCTTTGGGTCTCCTTCCGGAAAGCCTGGCAGCCGTCGGATGCCTCGAACCAGGTTCAAGTCACCGTCCCGCACCGAATCAGTCCCGAATTGGCGGCCCGGGTTGCGGCGATTGATGCCCGGGAGCAGGCGATCCGTGAGACCGTGTGGGCGCCGGAAGTTCTCGCCCAGGAATGTGGACGCACCTTGGAGGATTGGTGGGATACCCTCAACGCCGCGACCAACAGGCTGGCCGCCGCGGCCACCCTCGCGGTGGGCGAGGTCACATGGCCCTCCTGGGGGCCGCCCGTACCCGTCCTGCACGGAATTCGGATCCGCCATCCCGACGGTCCCGGGGTCCCCCGTTCCACGGACGACTGGCGGGATGGCCTGCGGTCATTGGACGCCGCGGGCTGGCGCCTTCATCAGACCGAGGTCCGACAGGTGCTCTTTGAGCCCGACGCTAATGGGGCTCCCGGGCACAGTGTCTTCACCTTTGCGGCGCATCTGACGAACGGCGTCCACATCGCGCGGGCCGCTCTGGAGGGTGAGTTGACGGTTCATTGGGACCCGGTATGGACCGCGGGAGAGCAGGTCGGTGTCCGGCGTCTCGACGTCAGCCGGATCCGCCTCGCCATTCGGGACGGGCTTCCGGCGTTTGTTCCCTGGCTGGAACAGGAGATCGAACCGCCCGTCAACGCCGTCTCCGTGGACCCATTGATCGTCCAGGATCTGGATGGCGACGGACGTCCCGAGGTGGTGCTCGCCGGCAGGAACCAGGTCTGGCGTCTGGGAGGGGATGGCCAGTTTCACGCCGAACCGCTGGCCCGTGAGGATCCGGGACTGCTCTACGCCGCTCTGATGGCGGATTTTGACGGTGATGGTGTCGTGGACTTCCTCTGCCTGCGTCATGAAGGCCTAAGGCTGTTCCGGGGATCGGTCGGCGGTCGGTTCGACGCGCCCGGGCTCCTGGGATGGCCCGCACCGCGCGAACTCCGTCATCCCATGGCGTTCACCTGCGGGGACATGGACGGCGATGGAGATCTCGATCTCTTCGTCGGCCAATACAAGCAGCCGTACGTCGCCGGCTCCATGCCCACGCCGTGCGATGATGCCCGTGACGGCCATCCCGCCTACCTGCTGCGCAATGAGGGCGACGGCCGGTTCACCGACATCACCGCCGGCTCCGGCCTGGAGCCCAAACGCCGCCGGCGCACCTACAGTGCATCCTTCTGCGATCTGGATGGGGACGGCTCTCTGGATCTGGTCGTGGTCAGCGACTTCGCCGGGCTCGACCTCCATCGCAACGACGGAAACGGACGGTTTGAGGACGTCACCGCGCGCTGGGTCGCGGAGCCGTCCGGTTTGGGCATGGGGCATGTCCTCTCGGACTTCAATGCGGATGGGCGGCTGGACCTGCTGATGATCGGCATGAACTCACCCACCGTGGACCGGTTGGAACATCTGGGCCTCTGGCGACCGCACCCGGCCCTCGATCGCAGCGCCCGCACCCGCCTGACCTACGGCAACCGGCTGTGGCTGTCGCATCCGGACGGTGGCTTCGCCCCCACCGCCCTCAATGATTCGATCGCACGCACCGGTTGGTCCTGGGGAGGCACTGCCGCCGACTTTGACAATGACGGATGGCCGGACGTTGCCATCGTCAATGGCATGGAAAGCCGCGAATCCGTGCGCGACATCGAACCCGAATTCTGGCTGCACGACCTTTATGTGGGGAACTCCGGGGATGATCCGGCCGCCCACCTCCATTTCCGCGCCAAGGTGGACCGGACCCAGGGGCGGGGTCATTCCTATGGCGGCCATGAGAAAAACCGGCTCCTGATGAATCGCGCCGGCCGTTCGTTCCTCGAGGTGGGACACCTGTTTGGCGTGGCCCTGGAGGAGGACACCCGGAACATCGTGAGCGCCGATCTGGACGGGGATGGGCGGGCGGATCTGGTGGTCCTTTCCTTTGACCGCTGGCCCAGTCCACGGCAAAAGATCCGCATCTTCCGGAACACGCTGCCGGCGGAGGGCGCGTGGGTTGGTTTCCATCTGCGAGGCGACGGTTCCTCCGTCATCGGCAGCCGGGTCACGGTGGAGATGTCCGATGGCAGGGCATCGCGCGTCGTGGTGACCGGCGACTCCCACCGTTCACAACACCCGGCCACAGTCCATTTCGGCCTCGGTGATCTGAAGCATCCACCGAGCGAGGCGACCATCCATTGGGCCTCGGGTGCGGTCACCCGGATCCCGGCGCTCGAGCCGGGCCGTTATCATGACGTGCAGGCCCCGCCCCGCCCGCGACGACCCTGATGGTTCACCGCCCCGAAATGGGGATCATCTGGATCCGGTCCCGATACCACGCAATGTCCAACCGGCCTGCCGCATCAAATGGCTTGGCCGCCCCATAATCGTAGCGCACCGGATATCGGGAGGAGGCGCTCAGCCACTTCTTGATCTCGGCATGACCGTCGGCGAACGAGAAGCCGCAGGCCCCGTTGTGATACGATGCCGGCCGGTCCTGCCAGTTGCTGGCTGCCGGATCCGTGACGAAGAACGCATCGTTGATGGAGTCCGGATGCTCGTCGAGCGTGAGGTAGGTCATCGTGGGCTCTGGAACATCGCTCGTTCGCAGGAACTGTCGGTAGCGTCCATCGAACGCCCAGCTGCGTCCGGTCGCGGAGGTGGCAAGATTGTCCGAGCGCCCGAAGAAGGCGTTCATCGAGTTGCTGCGGAGCCGCGTCTTGAAGCCGGCCCGCCTCTGGGCCGGGGCGACGAAGAGGTCTGCCGGGCACTTGTACACCCCCAGGGCGCCCCCGGTATACTTGCCCAGGACGCCGTTGAGGACCCAGGCGACATTGGTCACGCTCTGGCCTTCGGTTCCGGACGTGCCCCACGTCATCACATTGTTCACCCAGTTGTTGAACCTGCGGGTCGTGATGGCGCTGATCGTGTCGGGGATGGTGAAGTTGTTGGCACAGGCGTCGTTGAAGTCGCCCGCGTACAGGTACCAGGCCATCACCAGCTGCTTGTTGTTGTTGAGGCAGCCGATCCCCTGGGCCTTCGTCTTGGCTTTGGCAAGGGCGGGCAGCAGCATGCCGGCGAGGATCGCAATGATGGCGATCACCACCAACAGCTCGATCAGCGTGAAGCCATGGCGGCGGCCATGGCGGAATTTTGGGGGCGTTTTCATGGCACCGACGGGTCGAGGGAACTCCTCTGCAATGCCCCTTCTGTGGCGATTGCGCAAGCGTTTTGAGGTCGGTCCCAAAGAGCCCATTCGGATGCGCCCGGAACCGTCATTGACCCGGGTTCAGCCGTTTGGTAGCTCTCATGCCCCATCGGAGTTCTGCGACGGAGTCTCCCTCCGACAGGGCGCAAAATACGAAATCCTACCAATCCAGTTTCATGAGGGCTCAAGGGTGTCGGCGGGTCTGTTCGGCGCCGGTGCGCCTGGTCTCAGTGGCATGGCTTGCGGTCGCGCTGACGGGTTGCGCGACCAATTTCCGGCTCCAGCAGCGTTTCGACAACGAGCCGGTCGGGAGTCCACCGTCGGCGGCGCCGATCCCAACCCCCCCTGCGGACTCGATGACCTGGAACCGGCAGTTCGCGACATCCGTGGTCGTTGGTCGCCCGTCGGGAGGCCGCTGGGTGCAGACCCGCCGCGGCGGAACCCTCGGGGAACAGTCGCCCGCGATGGCGCTCCTCGGCATATCGGACTACTTCCAGCGGCCCGGCGCCAGTGTGCGCGGTCACTTTACCGTGCGCCTGTCGGGCCCCGGCAAGGTCTGGATTGCCGTCAAGGCGCTGCAGAATGACCAGATTGATGGCAGCCACCTCGGAGGGTATTCGCTGGAAAACTACACCCAGACGGGCACCGGCGGCGTCGCGTCTCTCCAGAGCGGACAGCTGACCAGCGCGATTGAGGACAACAGCTGGGTGGCCTGGTCGGGGGGGGGTACCGCGCTGGGGGCGCCCGTGGCGCAGGGGCAGGTCTTTGACCTCTTCTGGTCCGTGGATCAGACGTCGCGAACGCTAAATCTTGGCGCGTTTCCCGGCGACACCACGCAGGTGACCTTCCCCGCAGCCACGCGCCAGGGCGTCGCCAACACCCCGTTCCGACGCCTCCTGATCGCCATCTACATCCTCGACTTCTCACCGGACACCCGGGTGTTCTTCGACGACATCACGATCGAGGAGCTGTAGGTCATGGTGCGTCTCTGGCTCCTGGTTTTGGCGGGCGGATGGGCGATGCCGGGTTTGATCGGGGCGCCGGACTGGCTTCTGGATCCCTCGCCTTACACCGCCCGGGTGACTCCGAATGCGGACGGGCGGGAGTTGGTGATGGAGAACGGGCTGCTGCGGCGTGTGATCCGCATTCATCCAAACGCCGCCACGGTGGCCCTGGACCATCTTGGGTCCGGCGAGTCGCTGCTCCGGGGCGTCAAACCGGAGGCGGTGGTGGAACTGGAGGGCCGGCAGTTCGAGGTCGGAGGCCTCAAGGGTCAGCCCAATTACGCATTCCTGCGCCCGGAATGGATCCCGGAGCTTCAGGCGGACACGAATGCCTTCCAGTTCACCGGATATTCCGTGGGGCGTCCCGAGGAACGGCTGTCCTGGCGACGGGTCCGGCACCATGCGCCGGGCGTGAAATGGCCGCCCGAGGGCGTGTCGCTGCGGCTCGACTTCGCGGCGCCGGAGTCCGCCGCCGGAACGTCCGCCGCCGGGGTCCGGATCTCGGTGCACTTCGAGCTCTACGACGGCGTGCCGGCGTACTCGAAATGGTTGACCCTCACCCAGACCGGCGCCGAACCCGTGCGGCTTGACCGGTTCTCCAGCGAAGTGCTGGCCTTTGTGGAGCGGACTTCCGAGGTGGACGAGCTCAGCGAGGGGGCGATTCCCCCCAACGTGCACGTGGAGACGGACATGTCCTTCGGCGGCATGATGGCCTCCGGTGCCAACCGCCGGTCGTACCGCTGGCTGCCCGATCCGGACTTCCACACGCAGGTGAACTACGAGAAGCGGACCCCGTGCCTGCTGGAGGTCGGACCCGATCTGGGGCCGGCGCAGACGCTCCAGCCCGGGGTTCCGTGGGAATCGTACCGGACCTGGGTGCTGCCCATGGATGCGACGGACCGTGAGCGCTGCGGGCTCTCCGTGCGACGGCTGTACCGGATCATCGCGCCCTGGACGACGGAGAATCCGCTGATGATGCATCTGGTCTCATCCGATGGCGCCACCGTGACCAATGCCATCGAGCAATGTGCCGCGGTGGGATTCGAGATGCTCATTCTCAGCTTCGGCAGCGGCTTCAACATGGAGAACGAGTCGCCCCGGACACTGGAGCAGGCGCGGGCCTTCGCCTCCCATGCACGGCGGCGGGGGGTGGAGATTGGCAGCTACTCGCTGCTCGCCTCGCGCAGCATCGGGGCTGATCAGGACGTGGTGATGCCGCCCGGCAGGACGCCGGCATTTGGGAATGCGCCCTGCCTTCAGAGCGCCTGGGGAATCAACTACTTCCGCCGGCTGTACACATTCCACCGGGAGAGCGGGTTCACGCTTTTGGAGCATGACGGGTCGTATCCGGGCGATCCGTGTGCCTCGACCGCGCATCCCGGCCACCGCGGCCTTGACGACAGCCGGTGGAACCAGTGGCGGGAGATCGCCGGGTTCTACGGGTGGTGCCGGGGGCAGGGGATCTACCTGAACGTGCCCGACTATTATTTCCTGTCCGGCTCCAGCAAGGTGGCCATGGGGTACCGGGAGGTGAACTGGTCGTTGCCACGCGACGAGCAGGTGATCCACACCCGGCAGAACATCTACGATGGCACCTGGCAGAAGCTGCCCAGCATGGGGTGGATGTTTGTCCCGCTGACCGAGTACCACGGTGGCGGGCCGGCGGCGACGATCGAGCCGTTGGAGACGCATCTCGACCACTACGCCCGCATGCTGGACAGCAACCTCGCACTTGGGGTGCAGGCCTGTTACCGCGGCCCGCGGCTCTTCGACACCGAACGCACCCGGGATCTGGTGGCGTCCAAGGTCGCCTGGTTCAAGGCCAATCGGGATCTGTTGGAAAGCGACCTGATTCATGGCCGCCGGGCGGATGCCCGGGACCTGGACTGGATGCTCCACGTCAATCCCCGACTCCCCCAAAAGGGATTGCTGGCCGTCTTCAACCCCACCGCCCAACCCATCGCGCGGACCCTTCGGGTCTCGCTTTACTACACCGGCCTCACCGGCGAGGCGACCGTGCGCGACGCCGACGGCCGGGGCATCCGTCTCCCCATTGCTCCCGACGGTTCTGTCGAACTCCCCGTCCTGGTCCCGCCCCAGGGCATGAGCACCCACTGGTTGGAATGACACCTCCGCGCCGGAGCGCCGGAGTTCCTGAATCCCTTCTTCGGCTGAAGATGACATGGTGCGGGCGGGGAGGAAGGGGATCTGAAATCCACTCAGTCACCTCGGCTGACCGACAGGACTGCATCCGACTTGTTCGACGAGAACAGCGTCTCAACCACAACCACCGCCCGTACGTTCCGACCGATCATTGGTGTGGGTCTTATGACCATCGCGCGTCCACCAATCGAGGCCTCCGATCAGCTCCTTCACCTGGAAGTCAAGTCTGAGCCAATGAGGAACTGCGCCAGCGCAAGGCGCTGATGACGAGGCAGATCAACCGCCTGCCTCGTGATCTTTTCCAGTGCCGTGCTCATCGCGCGAGACTGCGCCGCTGACCAGCCCGTCGGCATTGACAACGGACGTGGCCCGCCCGTGTTTGCTCCAGTGATCTTGTTCGGCAACGAAATGCTCCATGCACCCGACCACCGGCCTCTGGTTCGGCTCGGCCCCGCAAGAGTTCGTGTCCGGCCCTCCAGGCGCAGGACTAATCGTTCGGCTGCCAGGCCAGATCAGGCGCGGGGCGGATGGTCTGGCGGGCTGCCGGACGACGGTCGGAACAGCAGCCGGCCCGCCAGTTGCCCGAGCACCATCCCGACGATGGTCGCGACGACGATCCCGAGCAGGCCAGGCCAGAACATCATGGCGGCGGCCACGCAGGCAGCGACCGGCACCCCGGTGGTCAAGCGGACCCGCCAGTCGTCTGGATACATTTTCATACGATTACCTTTCTCAGAACGCGTGCTGCTGCCGAACGATCAAGCGCAGCGACCCGGCCCGAGGACGCGGGGAGAGCGCAACACAGACTCTCGAAAACCAAATAATGTCATCACCATCGGAAACAGCGACCGCGCGATAGTCGTCGGTCACTCGTGCGGACCAGAACTTGCCCACCTTCTTGAATCTCAGGGAAGGATGGCGCGGATCCCGGAGCCACAACCGGTACTGCTTGATCGCCGAGCGCTGGACCGCTTCAGGAAGTGCGTGGAATCTGTCCCAAAAACTCCTGACGGCTCTACTGCTCATTCGGAGGGAAGGGCATACTCCTGCCCGCGCGGTGCTCGGCAATCGCGGCCGCAGCGGCCGCGTCCAACCTGCCGCTGGTGGCGTCCTCTTCGAACTGCCTGTCCCACTGCTCCTCAAAGCGCTTCTGAATGTGCTCTCGCAGCAGCAGAAACTGATCAGCAGGCAGCGTCTCGATCGCGGCCTCGATTTCTTGGATGCTGATCATGACGGGACAGTAGACGGATCCTGCTGGCGCTCAAGCCCGAGGATGCGGCGAACGACGATGCTCTGCCACGGCGCGCCGAAGGTGGCAATCTCGAAGCTGATGCCAACGCGCCGTTGGCAGGAGCAAATGGTTCGCCTTTTCTCCGCCGATAAATTAAGACCGTCGCACCCGCCGAAAATGCGAAGACTACGCCACTGATAGTCCACAACTGGATTTCGGAAATTCGTTTCTCTCTCTCGAATGCCTGCCGAGTCTCTGGCGTTGGATTTTCTCGCCATGCAACAAAGGATCGCGCCGTCTCCGATCGGTAAACGTGGCCCGAAAGGCCTAATCCGATAGCCAATCCCAGCTCCGCAATCAGCAAGATGAGCAAGGACTTCTTCATGAGTTAAGACAATGGCGAACGCAAAGCTGACCGATGACGAGGAGCGCAGCAAGGGCGGCAAAGTTGGAGAAAACGGCCGATCGCGCTCCTCGTCATACGGTCGAGCGTCTGGTTCGCCGTTTTGGTCGGGCAGTGGGCGAAAACCCAATGCTCGAATCGTTGTAGTCCTCGACCTGCCAGAACCCCCGTCCGATGCGGTCGACCACATCCGCTTGGCGTGCATCAGGCACGGAGAATTTCGCCCAAACTCTTTTGGGTGATTCGGGTGGGCATGTCACCTGCACGCTGCCAGGATCGTTTGTTAGAGCACGGGCAGCCGACTCCATCTGCGCGACGTGCTTTGGCTGCGCCACTACCGACAGATCGATCGTAACAAAGGCATTCATCAGCTTACCACATGCGGCGAACAGTTGATTCACCGACAGAGGCTCTGTTGGACGACTATTCGTACCGCAGGGTGGATACGTCTGTAAATGGCCAAATGGCATGGAGTTGCGGAAAACGGCTGTCGGACGATTGGCGAATGGTCCGCAGGCTGCGTCGGACGATTGTTCGAACCGCAGATTTTGGCTTCTGGAAGCTCCTGAAGCGGCCGGACTTGCCCAAATCACCTGTCGGACGGTTGGCCAATCGTCCGACAGGCACCTTCCGGCGCTCCCAATTTCTCGCGAGCGACGGAGGACGACCCGTGATCCTGGCCTCGCTTCGTGAGGCGTCCGTTCCAGGAATCAGGTCAGGGCCCGGTGGTCCAACGGCCCAGGGAGGGTCTCGTTCCCAACCCCAAGGCCTCGTTGAAGGAGCAGGTCCACGAGGTCATGCGGTTCCACCATTATGCCCGCCGGACCGTACTCTCATATTGGGGGTGGATCGCTCGCTTTCTGCGGTACCACCGCGAAGCCGGGACCTGCGGAAGAGCGGGTGGGCGGCATCTCAGGACCTTGGGCGCACCGGAGGTGGGGGCATTCCTCAGTCATCTGGCAAAGGATCGTCAAGTGGCGGCGGCGACCCAGAATCAGGCGCTCAATGCCCTCGTGTTCCTAAATGGGGAAGTGCTGCACCAACCTCTGGGAGATCTGGGTAAATGGGCGCTGGCGGAGCGTCCCAAGCGCCTGCCTGTGGTACTGACGCGGGAGGAAGTGCAGCGGATTCTGGAGGCGGCGGCTCCGGAGATGCGGCTGCCGTAGCTGTTACTCTACGGCTCCGGACTCCGGTTGATCAAACTCCTGCGACTGCGGGTCAAGGATCTGTATCTGGATTCGTCACTGCTTTGCCACCCATTTGCTGGAGTCCGGCACGGACATCCGGACTGTCCAGGATCTGCCGGGACATCAGGATGTGGCGACGACCCAGATCTATACGCAGGTCATGCACAAGCCCGGCCTGGGTGTCCGGAGTCCGCTGGACGGCTAACGCCGAACTTCGGCTATGGCCAGAGGAACCCCGGGTGCCGGGTTCGCAGGGCGGTGCGCAGTGGCGGATATTGCGTCCGGCGCCAAGCGGGGAAATCGGTGGTGACCGCGACGCGCTTCTGGTCGGGAGCCTGGAGGACCAGACGCACCGGCAGGCGCCCTTCCGCAAGGGTGGGATGCTCCTTCAGGACAAAGGCTTCGGACAACTTGAGGGTCGCCTCCGGGCCAGGCACCTCCGGGCCGTCGTCCCCGGCAGACTCCGGATACTGGAGCTTCAGGGGTTTCCCGCCGGGACCGGGGATCGCCACGGGCAGGAGCTCGTCGAGAAGCCCACGGCCGGCGGCGTCCAGGTGCCCGGCAAACGCCTCGCGAAGCGGGGTGGCCTGCGCCTCCTTGATGAGCGTCAGGCCGTGGAAGGCACGGGTCAGTGCGCGGCGGATGGCGGCGCCGTCGAACGGCGGAATCTCGAGTTCGGGGACGATTCGCGCGAGCAGGTTGACGCGGGCCACGAACTGCCGCAGCGCGTGATCCAATGTCGGCAGGTCGAACCAGCCCGCGGCAAAGGCGTCCGCCAATGCCCGGCCGGACGCCTCGGGATGAGGGTCGCGGGTGTGCTCGCGGTGGATCACCAGGTCGAGGAAGCGTGTTTCGCGCAGCGAGGCGACCCGCTTGTGCAGCCGGTCCACCTCGCAAACCTGCCGCTCGTTGAGGTGCTGCGGATACAGCTCCTGGATCCATTCCGGCCGGACCGCCGTGGCCAGAGTGAGCAGGGGGGTCCGGCCGCCCCGACCGTCCACCTCCCGCACCGCGGCCGCCACGAGCAGGGAACTGTCCACCACGCTCTCCCGCGCCAGGGTCGCGGTGCGTCCACCGGTGAGCCGGCATTCGAGGGTTCCGGAGTCGCGGCGGATGGCCAGCTGGTCCATGAACCCGGCGGCAATGCAGCAGGTGAGCGAATCCCCCGCGGTTCCGCCGGCCCGTTTCCCTCCAGGCCCGTCCGGGGGCGACGCCGCGGCCGCATCGGATGAGGCGGATGTGTCGGGCAGGTCGGGTCCGATCAGGGCCTCCCGACGCGCGATGGCGAGCAGCTGGCGGTAGGTGTCCTCCACCTGCCGCGCCGTCTGTGCATGGACGCCTTGCCGCCGGCAGGCGGCCACGTCGAAGCGGCAGTTGACGGCGAACTGGTAGGCCCGCATGAGAGTGTGGAAGTCGCTCTCGCGGCTGCCTTCAAACAGCTCGCGCGCCTCGCGGAGGTGGGCGTCATCGCGTCCGGGCCGCACCAGCAGGTCGCGTCCGCTCGTGAGCGCGGCACACAACGCGGCCGCCGGCACACAGCCCCGGCGCGACGCCTCGACCAGCATTCGGGAATAACGTGGGTGCATCGGCAGCCGGAGCATGCGATGTCCGATGGGGGTCAGGTCCGCACCGGTGGCGGCCGCGTCGTCGTCGGGCGGCTTCAGCGCCCCCAGCGTGACCAGCAGCCGTTCGGCCTGTTCGACGGCCATGGGATCCGGACGATCCAGCCAGTCGAACGTCGCGGCCCGGCGGATGCCGAGCGAATGCAGCAGGAGCACCACCTCGGCGAGGTCGGAGCGGCGGATCTCGGGCGTGTTGCGTTCCGGCCGGTCGAGGTCGGCGCTTTCGCTCCAGAGCCGCCAGCAGGTGCCCGGCGCGGTGCGTCCCGCCCGCCCGGCCCGCTGTTCGGCGGAGGCCCGGCTGATGGGCTCGACGGCCAGTGTCTGGATCCCGCGGGCCGCGTCGTGCCGGGCGATGCGGGCGAGTCCGCTGTCCACCACGTGGCGGATGCCGTCAATTGTGATGCTCGTTTCGGCGACATTGGTGGCGACGACGATCTTGCGCCGATCAAAGGCCTCGAAGGCCCGGTCCTGCTCCTGCGGTGGCAGGTCGCCGTGCAGGGGCAGGAGGATGCACGGTTCGGGGAGCGTGGCGGCCCGCAGGGCGTTGAGGGTGGACAGGATTTCGCCCATGCCGGGCATGAACACGAGGATGTCCCCGCCCGCACCGGATCGGAGGATCGCCTCGACGGCGTCCGCGGCCTGCTCGGAGGCCGGGCGGCGGTCCCCTAGGGGGGCCCACCGCACCTCGACCGGGTAGGTCCGCCCTTCCGAGCTGAGCACGGGGGCCGGGGGGCGTGCGGGGCCGTCGGGAACTGCGGTGAGATACTGGGCCACCGGCCCGGAATCGAGGGTGGCCGACATCACCAGCAGCTTGAGGTCCGGCCGGGTCGTCTGCTGCAACCGCCGGGCGAGGGCCAGGGCCACGTCGCTGAGCAGGTTGCGTTCGTGGAACTCGTCGAAGATCAGGATCCCAACATCGCGCAGATCCGGGGCGTCCTGCATCCAGCGCAGGAGGATGCCCTCGGTGACGAAGCACAGGCGGGACTGGGGGGAGAGGTGGTCCTCGAACCGCACCTGGTACCCGACCTCCGCGCCGAGCGGTGAGCGTCGCTCCCAGGCCACGCGTGCGGCGACCGAGCGGGCGGCGACCCGGCGCGGTTGCAGGATGACGATGCGCTGGTCGCCGGCGAGACCGCCGTCCAGGAGCATTTGCGGCACCTGGGTGGTCTTGCCGGATCCCGTGGCGGCCACCAGCACGAGGGAGTCGCCGTGACGGAGGGTCCGCAGGAGGTCGAACTGAAGCTGCCAGACCGGCAGGTCGCGAGGATCCATGGGGGCGGCGCGCGACGACGGTTCAGCGGGGTCGGAGGATCAACACGGCGATGAGCGTGACCACGGTGGCGGCGGCGAGGGCGCCGGAAGGCATGACCTTTTTCGTCTTCGCAAGCCGGATGCCGAAGACGATGGCGAGGAGTCCGAGGAGGATGGGGGCCGCCACGGAGGGGAGGTGTCCGAGGGCCGCGAGGGCCAGCAGGGCGGAGGCCACCACGGCCGTGATGAGCGACACGCGGCTGCGGGCCTTGACGAATCCGATGACCCCTCCCGCAACGAGGAAACCGATGTAGATCCAAACCACGTTCTGCCAGTTCATGGGTCGCGGAGCTTAGAGATGTGCCTCGGAATTGGAAGAGATCCCGAGGCGTGACCGCGTGTGGCGCTTCCACGGGCCTGGTTGGGAGTTGGGCGCACGGTTCGTCGGGAGCCTCACCCCACCGGAAGGCCCAGAGCTCTGGTGGGGCGGAGGCCATTGCGGATTTGGAATCTGCCGTCCGGTTCGTCGCCGAGAGAAACCGGATGCGGCCGTGCGCGTTGGCAACGCCCGGATTGATGGAGCTTCAATTTTGGAAACGCCTTGACGGCGACGAATCGCAGCAATGACGCTCATGAGCCGGGAAGGGCACCACGCGAATGGACCCAATCGGAATTCCCGGCTTTCCCCGCATTGAAAACCTTCATTTTTCCAAGCATTCAAGCATCTCCGGCGCTTCTGCGACCTCTGGCGGGCGGATGGAACCCTGGGGAGTGTGACCGGTTGCCGGCCGCTGGTTTCGGGCAACCGCGGATGAACCGAGCCGACTGCCACCCATGAAGGTGTCTTCGGCAGCGGCGGCCGCCGCGGCGTGCTCGTCGGACGGGAATTCTGTCGCGACGGGACGTCCCCTGCGGATCCTGCATGTGGCGAGCCACCTCAACATGCGGATGGGGGGCTCCATCCTTGCGGCGGCGCAGGTGGCGGAAACGGTCGCGGGCGAGGGATGGGAGTGTCGCGTTGTTGGCACGGTGGTGGCCGGTTCGGGAAGCGAGGAACCGTTCCCCGGGCTGTTTCCGGGAGTGCAGTTCCAGGTGTTTCCCATGCAGTTCCCGAAGCACAGCTACCACAGCATGGCGCTGAAGCGGTGGCTGGCGGCGCACACGGCGGCATACGACGTAGTGCACACCCATGGTCTGTTCAATTTCCCCTATCTGTTCGGTGCGGGCGCGGCGGCACGGGCGGGGCGGCCGCTGGTCGTGTCGCCCCATAACTCGCTGGATCCCTACGATCTGAGGAAGAAAGCCCTCCTGAAGCGGTACGTGTACGGACCGTGGTTCGTGCGGCCGCTGCTGGCCTCCGCCGCGACCGTGTTGTGCACCACCCCGCTGGAGGCGGAACGGCTGGTCACCTACGGAGCGGATCCGCGGCCGGAAGTCGCGGTGATCCCCCTGCCGGTGCCGGTGCCGCCGCCGGCCGGTCCCGATCCGGCCTGGCGCGCGCAGCACGACATCCCTGCGGACGCCACCGTGATCCTGTTCCTGTCGCGGCTGGATCCCAAGAAGGGGTTGAACCTGTTGATCGAGGCGTTTGGCCGCGTGGCCGGCGCGGATCCCGCGGCCTACCTGGTGGTGGCGGGATCCGGGGACGACTCGGTGCTCGCGGAGGCGCGCCGCCTGGTGGAGGTGCTGGGGTTGGGCGGGCGGGTGCGCTGGCTTGGTTTTGTCACCGGGGCGGAAAAGCAGCGCGCCTACGCGGGATGCGACCTGTTCGCCCTCACGTCGTTCAATGAGAACTTCGGCATCGTCGTGGTGGAGGCCCTGTACGCCGGCAAGCCGGTGTTGATCAGCCGTGAGGTGTATCTGCACGAGATGCTGGCACCCCACGGATGCGCCGATGTGTGCGAGCCGACGCTGGAGAGTGTCACCCAGGCGCTGGGGCGTCTGGTCTCCGACCGCGGGCACCGCCAGGCCCTGGCGGCACGCGCCCGTGAAGTCGCCGTGGCGGCATTCGCCCCGGAGAAGGTCCGGGAACGTCTGAGGGATGTGTATCGCCAGGCCGTATTGAAGTCGGGGAGGACCCGACGCGGCGCCGGATGAGCCGGGCCGGCGGCCAAAGCTCCGCTGGACCACCGTCGGGTGCCCATGGTTGCCTGACCGGACCCCTATGAACCTGCAGGCTGAAGCGATGGTGTCCGAGCCGTCCGTGGCTTACTGGAGGACGCTGGGCGGGCGGATGCTGCTGTTTGGCATCCTGCCGGTGGCGTTGCTCTGCACGGGGGTCGCCACGGTGGCCGGCCTGTCGGTGCTGCACCGGGAACGGGCGGCCATGGGGGACCGGTTGCGCCTCATGGCGGACCGCGTCGCGGCGGAGATCGAGCAGGGGAACATCCAGGCGGTGCAGGCGGCCGAGACGATGGCCTCGGCGCAGGTCCACGGGCTTTGGGGGCGCCGGGCGGAGTCGAGCTCGATGGCGCGGGATGTGCTGGAGCGGGCGCCGGAATTCACCGGCGCCTATTTCGGGTACGAGCCGGACGCCGACGGCCAGGACGCGGCATACGATGGCACGGATGCCGCCCGGGCGATCGGGCCCGCCTTTGGCGTGGGCGGGCGGTTTCTCCCCTACTGGTTTCGCGATCACACCAACGCAGCGGTGCTCCGGTTGACGCCGCTGATTGATATGGAGAGCAGCCTCTACTACCAGGGCACCCGCGACCGGTATCGGCGCACGGGCGTGCCGGAGGCGAATATCACGGAGCCCTACGTGTATGAGGGCAAACTGATCATCGAGCAGACCTACCCGATCGTCATGGACGGCCAGTTCCGGGGTGTGGCCGGCGTGGACCGGGCGCTGGATGACCTGGTGACGTTTCTGGACCGGATCAAGCAGCGGGACGGCGTGGACATCTTTCTGATCAGTCGTTCGGCAAACTTCATCGCCACCACCCTTGGCCCGGTGCAGGTGGGCGAGGAGACGGCGGCCATGCTGCGCGCCGTGCCGGTGACCAACACGCCCTACGGTCCCCTGTTCATGCCCCTGCATGGACGCCGGATCTCCGGGCAGCTGGAGATGGCGAGGGACCCGCTCAGCGGCGACCGCCAATATTTTGCCGCGGCGCCGGTGCCGACCGGAGAGTGGACGGTGGTGGTGCGGCAGCCGGAATCCGTTCTCCTGGGACCGCTTCGGCGACAGGCCGCCGGCACCGCGGGAGCCCTGCTCGGCGGGTTGACCCTCGCCAGCTGCCTGGGCGTGTGGGTGACGCGGCGGATGTCCTCGCGGATCCAGCGGGCCGTGGTGGCCGCCAACCGGCTGGCCCGTGGGGATCCGGATGCCATCGTCGCGTTGTCCGCGGCCGATCGCGATGAAGTGGGGCAGCTGGCCCGCAGCTTCAACGAGCTGGTCCGGACCTACCAAGGGATCAATGAGGTGTGCGGTGCGATCGCGCGGGGGGATTTCAGCCGCCGGCTGGAGCCCCGCGGCCCCGACGATCCCCTGGTGGAGGCCATCAACCGGATGGCCGATGCCCGACAGCAGGCGGAGGCCCGTCAATCCGACCAGCTCGCGTTCCTGGCCGCGCTGATTGATTCCATTCCGTACCCGATGTTTGTGAAGGATGCCGCGGCGCGGTTCGTGAGCTGCAATCGCGCCTACGAGGCGGCGTTTGCCACGACCCGCCAGGCGCTGCAGGGGCGGACCGTGCTGGACCTGGACTATCTGGACGCCGCGACGCGGCAGCGGTTCCATGAGGAGGATGTCGCGGTGATCGGGGAGTCCGGACGTCGCCGCTACGAGCTGCCGATTGCCCAGGCCGACGGCCGGGAGCACCTGGCCCTCTATTCGGTGGACGGTTTCCGGCTGGCGGATGGCCGGCCGGGCGGATTGATCGGACTCCTGGTGGACATCACCGAGCGCAAAGAACTGGAGGCCCAGTTGACCGCGGCCCGCGACGCCGCGGAGGCGGCGACCCGCGCCAAGAGCGACTTCCTGGCCAACATGAGCCACGAGATCCGGACGCCGATGAACGCCATCATCGGGATGTCGCACCTGGCCCTGAAGACGGAGCTGACCCCGAAGCAGCGGGACTACATCCGCAAGGTCGAGCGTGCGGCCCACTCGTTGCTGGGGATCATCAACGACATCCTCGACTTCTCCAAGATCGAGGCGGGCAAGCTGGCGATGGAGCGCATCCCCTTCGATCTGGAGGAGGTGTTCTCCAACCTTTCCTCGCTGGTGGGCGTGCGGGCTGCGGAGAAGGGCCTGGAGGTGCTGTTCCGGCTGACGCCCGGGATGCCGCAACACCTGGAGGGCGATCCGCTGCGGCTGCAGCAGGTGCTGTTGAACCTGTGTTCCAACGCCGTGAAATTCACCGAGCAGGGTGAGATCGTGATTGGCGTCCGGGCGGTCGAGGAATCCCCGGAATCGGCGCTGCTGGAGTTTTCGATCCGGGACACCGGGATCGGCCTGACTCCGGAGCAGCAGCGGCGTCTGTTCCAGCCCTTCTCGCAGGCCGACACCTCCACCACGCGGAAATACGGGGGCACCGGACTGGGCCTTTCCATCTGCGTGCGCCTGGTGGAACTGATGGGCGGTCGCATCTGGGTGGAAAGCGAGCCGGGACGCGGAAGCACCTTCCTGTTCACCGCCCGCTTCGGCCGGCATGAGCCCCGGGCGCCGGCGCCGCTCCGCGAGATCCCCAGGCTGAACCTGCGGGGCATGCGGGTGCTGGTGGTGGATGACAATTCCAGCTCGCGCGAGGTGCTGCGCGAAATGCTCGAGGCGATGTCCTTCGAGGTGACCCTCGCGGCGTCCGGACGCGAGGGCCTCGCCGAGCTGCTGCGGGCGGATGGGGAGCGCCCGATCCCGCTGGTGATCATGGACTGGCGGATGCCGGAGCTCGACGGGTTGAAGTCCGCCCGGTTGATCCGCGACACCGCGGCCCTGCAGCACCAGCCGCGCATCCTCCTGGCCACGGCCTACGGCAATGAGCAGCTCGGCGAGGAGGCGGCCCGTGCGGGGCTGGTCGGTGTGCTCATCAAACCGGTCGGCCAGTCGGTCCTGTTCGACACCATCGTTCAGGCGTTCAGCGAACCGATGGAGGGCGACCCGCGGTCCGCGGAGGCACCGGCCGTGGCGGCGGGGGATGAGTCGCTGCGCGGGCTGCACGTCCTGCTCGTGGAGGACAATGAGATCAACCGGGAGGTGGCGGCCGGCCTGCTCGGAGAGCTGGGCATCCGCATCACCGTGGCTGAGCATGGTTTGGCCGCGGTTCAGTGTGTCGAGCCCGGCCGGTTCCACGGCGTGCTCATGGACATCCAGATGCCGGTGATGGACGGCTATGAAGCCTCCGAGGCGATCCGGAAACGCCCGGAACTCGCCGACCTGCCCATCGTGGCAATGACGGCAAATGCCATGGCCGGTGACCGTGAGCGAGCCCTGGCGGCGGGCATGAACGACCATGTGGCCAAGCCGATTGACCCGGAGCAGCTGGTGGCGGCGATCCGGCGGTGGTTCCTTCCCAGACGCAGCGCAGCCGCGACGGGCCCGGCGGGTGATGGTGTGTCGTCGGTTCCCGAGGTCCCGGATCCGGGGTCCGTCCCGCCACCGGTGCCAGCCGATGCGCTCCCGGACCGGCTGGACGGGGTGGATGTTGCGGACGGCCTGCGACGGGTCGCGGGCAATCGCAAGCTGTACCGGTCCTTGCTGGCGAAGTTCAGCGCCAGCCAGGGGGATGCGGTGGACCGGATCCGCAGGGATGTCCTTGCCGGAGACCTCGGGTCGGCGCAGCGCCGCGCGCACACGGTGAAGGGGATCGCCGGCAACTTGGGGGCGCGGGACCTGCAGGCGGCGGCCGGGCGGGTGGAGTCGGGATTTCGCGATGGGAAGGCGGATGGTGCCCTGGCGGCGCTGCCGTCATTGGAAGGGAATCTGCGCCGGGTCTTGTCCGCCATCGCGTCGCTGGCGCCAGCCGGTCCGGCGGGAGAAGTCGCCTCCGCGCCCGCACTGGATCCGGCGGCACTCCGCGGACGGCTGGACCGGCTCGAACGCCTGTTGCGTGCCGACGACGCCGAGGCGCAGCGCGAGCTGGACGAGTTGCTGCCGCTGGTTCGCGGCACCGAGCGCGAGGCAAGCCTCGCCCTGCTGGCCTCCGATCTGGCGGGGTACGATTTTGAGGCGGCCTTGGACCGGCTGCTGGAAATCCGCGCGACCCTCTCGGCGTGACGGGCGCCGGGTAGTGTCCTAA